>CAZJSY010000020.1:0-37224 GCA_964548555.1 uncultured Burkholderiales bacterium | reverse complement strand
CGGGCCGGCTTGCCCGCGACCGTCCGTTGTGGAGCATCGACGTGGTGAACACGCTGGACGACGGACGGTTCGCGCTCGTCTGGCGAATCCATCACTGCATGGCCGACGGCATGACCGCCATGCGCTGGATGTCGACCTTGCTGTGGGACGACGATCCATCCCCCGACGCCAGGCGGCCGGCAACGGCGGCCGGCACGACCGCGACCGGTCCACCCGGCCCACGCGGCGGCTTCGACCGGCTCCTCCAAGCTGTCGGACAAGGAGACCGCACCGCCTCGGCCCTGGCGCGGGAGCTGCGACCGAGGAGCGCACAGTCGCCGTTCTCCGCGCCGGCCGGCACCGATCGGACGGTGGCGTTCGCCCGCTGCTCACTCGACGAGATGCGGGCCGTCGAACGGTTGGTCGACGGAGCGACCGTCAACGACGTGCTGCTCACGGTCGTCGCGGGCGGTATCCGGGCCTGGTTGTGCTCGCGCGGGGCGCCGCTCCACAGCATTCGGCTCAAGGTCCCCGTGAGCATGCACACCGCGCCGGGCGCTGATGAGTCCAACCGCGACTCCTTCCTGTTCGTCGACGTCCCGCTCGTCGCCGACGATCCGGTCGGACGGCTGCGTGCCGTGCATCACGAGACGGCCTCGCGCAAGGAGCACCGCGACGCGCAGACGCTGTACTCGCTGTTCGACGCGCTGGGTCATGTCGCGCCGTTGGGACATGCCGTGACACGCCTTGCAATGAGCCCACACGTCTTCGCGGTGAACGTGTCCAACGTTCCGGGCCCGCGCGCCGCTCCGACGTTCGGCGGCGCACGCGTCGAGGAGCTCTACTCGCTCGCCGAGATCGCTCCCCACCATGTCCTGCGCGTCGCCGCGGTGTCGCTTTCCGGATCCCTGTTCATCGGCCTGACGGTCGACCCCCGAGCGGTGCCGGACCTGAGCGTTCTCGCGGCAGGTATCGAAGCGTCGATGGCCGAGCTCGCCATGCATACGGTGTGATGGCGCGCGTCAAACCGTGTCGGGAGTTTCCCGAGTTCTCGCGGACGGCAGCGAGCGAATCGTTTTCCTCACCGCGCTGTCATTCTCCGAGATCGAGGGTGAAGCCGGCGACGGGGGGTCACGGGACCTCGCCCCAGAGGTCCACCCAACGTCCCAACGTCGTGACTCCCTTGTCGCCCTGTTTCCTCAGACTGCGCGACAACCGACTCTTGTATCTGACAGCCGGACCGGTATAGGTCTCGAGTTAGCGGTCGTAAACGCTCGCGTTGCGGCCGCGATCAGGGGAGGCGCCTCGAGGTGGTCGTCGGAGGCTACGTCGGGGCACTCCCCTCCCGGCGTGACGGATCCGCTTACTTCACGATCTCGCCCGCGTTGATCAGCAAGGTCTGCCCGGTGATGCCGCCGGCGCGATCGGACGCGAAGAACACGATCGCCTCGGCAACCTCACCATCCGTCGCCATCGTGCGGAGCGGCATCCGCGCGGTGAGCTCTCCGAGTACGACCGTTTCGTCGACACCGCGCTGCTGCGCAACCATCTTGACGTAGCCCTCGACGGGCGGGCCCCACATCCAACCGGGCGCGATCTCGTTCACGCGTACGCCGTCGGGACCGACTTCGTTCGCGAGGTGGCGCATCGCTCCCGTGAGCGCGCTCTTCGAGGCCGCGTAACCCATCTGCAACACGGCGGGCGGCGGATAATGCTGCGTCTGCGAGCTCACGAACACCACCGAGCCGCGGTTCTTTCGCAGCTCAGGCAGCGCGGCACGCGTCATCTGGAGACTGCCGAACAGGTTGACGTCGAAGGTCGCCCGCCACCCGGAGAAGTCACCGGCCGCATCGAGCCCACCGAAGAGCGTGTCGAGCGCGGCGCAGTTGACGACCGCGTCGACGCGACCGAATCGCTCGACCGCAAGGGCGACGATCCGCTCGCAGTCGGCTTCGCTCGTCACGTCGGTCACCGCGTACGCTACCCGCGCTCCGGTGCCGTCGATCTCGTCGGCGACCGACTTCAGGGTCGACTCGGTGCGCGCACCCAGTACCACGTTGGCACCCTCGCGCGCCGCGACGAGCGCCGTCTCGCGCCCGAGTCCGGGGCCGACCCCGGCGATGATGACCGTCTTTCCCGCAAGATCGTCCACTGTCCCTCCGTGTCGATGCCGCAGTGCGCCGAGACGGTGGCAGTCCGCACGCCCCGCGGTCAAACAGGGGCGTGCGTCCCGAGACGGTCGCCCGATGGGCTCAGGCGCCCGTCCAGCAGCTCATCACCGTTGCGGCAACACTCAGAGCCGCGTCGGAGCGGTCTTGCGGCGGCTGGCCGAAACGCTGAGGAAGGTGGCTCGTGTCGATGTGCAGAACCTTGAAGTCCTTGCGCACGACGACGTCTCCGGCGGTCGAGACGAACGCACCGTTGCCTAACGCGATCGGACCCGGCCGTTCGCCGAGACGGGTGCGGAACGTGTCGTAATACGCAAGCGTCTGGTTCAGGTTGTCGAGCTCCTTCACCGAGAGCACGAAGTACCCGTCGGGGTACTGGTAGGTGCACGAGTAGACGTGGTCCACCCACGTCGGTGCGGTCACCTGCGTTGCGTTCACCCCCAGCGTCGCCGCGATCTCCCGCTGCGCCTCGGGCGCACACACCATCACCGCGGAATCGGACGGTGTCGCGCCTGCGGGCTTCGCCGTGACCGACGGATCGGTGGTCGACGTGCGGGCGGTACGTGACGTCGAGGACGACGACGAGGAGGACCCGCACGCTGCGAGCAGCAACAGCGCCGCGAGCAGCGCTCCGATCGTTCCCGTGAGCCGTCGAACCACGCGGCCAGCGTACCGGGCGCTCCGAACGCCCGGTTCGCGCCTCCGCGCCGGGCCGGTGAGCCCGCCAGACGCAGCCTTTGCTAGGAAACAACCCCAATGGCGATCCACGGATGGACGGCGTCGGGATTCGAGAACGTGCGTGCGGCGTTCGAGAAGAACTTCGCCGACGGGCTCGAGGTCGGCGCCGCGTTCACCGCCTACCACCGGGGAACGATGGTCGTGGATCTCTGGGGAGGCTTCGCGAACGAGGCCACCCGACGAGCCTGGGAGCGCAACGCGTTGGTGGTCGTGTTCTCCACCACGAAGGGCGCGACCGCCGTATGCGCGCACATGCTCGCGGCCGACGGCCTGCTCGACCTCGATGCACCCGTGGTGCAGTACTGGCCCGAGTTCGGACAGGAGGGCAAGGAGGACATCACCGTCGAGCAACTGCTCTCGCACCGCGCCGGGCTCGCATGGGTCGACGAGCCGCTCACGCTCGGCGAAGCCCTCGCGTGGGAGCCGATGATCCACGCGCTCGAGCATCAGCGCCCGGCGTGGGAGCCCGGCACCGCGCACGGCTACCACGCGATCACGTACGGCTACCTCGTCGGTGAAGTGATCCGCCGCATCACCGGGCGGACGCCCGGCGGGTACTTCGAGGACCACGTCGCCCGACCACTCGGTCTCGACTTCTGGATCGGGCTGCCCGAACAGCACGAGCGTCGGGTGGCGCCACTCGTCGGCGGACTCTTCGGTGGCGACGTTGCGCGTAGCGGCACGCGGGAAACGATGGCGGGCGTGCTCGGACGCGACTCGATGCTCGTGAAGGCGCTCACGGGCGGCGGCGCGTTCACCGGCAACGGCATCTTCAACTCGCGTGCCGTCCACGCGGCGGAGATCCCCGCGGCCGGTGGGATCGCCGACGCCCGGTCCGTCGCCCGCATGTACGCCGCGTGCATCGGCGAGGTCGACGGCGTTCGGCTGCTCGATGCCGAGCGCGTCCGCGACGCGGCGACGCGACGCACTCACGGGCCCAACCTCGTGTTGATGAACCTCGACCTGCAGTTCGGCCTCGGTTTCATCGTCCCCTCGAGCATCGTGCAGCTGGGTGGTCCGCACTCCTTCGGGCACTTCGGCGCCGGCGGTTCCGCGGGCTGGGCCGACCCCGACGCCGAGCTCGCCTTTGGTTACGTGATGAACCGCATGGACGTCGGCCTCGCCGGCGACCGGCGGTGCTATTCGTTGATCCACGCCTGCTACGACGCGCTGCGTTGACCGAGCGCACGTTCGAGTGCGGCGGCGCGCCGCGACCGGCCAGCGGAAAACCGGCGTAGTGTTCCGCCGTGAGCTCGTCGGCCGGCAATCTCGCGACCGCATGGCGTTCGATCGACGCGCTGTGCAGCACGTTCACCGACGACGACTGGAGGCAGCCCACCGGCTGCCCGGGCTGGTCGGTGCAGGACGCGCTCGCGCATCTCGTCGACTACGAAGCCCGCGCCCTCGGCCGCCCGGCGCCAGAGCACATGCCCCGCGACGTCTCGCACACCAAGAACGACATGGGTCGCAGCAACGAGGTGGGTGTCGACTATCGGCGGTCGTGTACCGGCGCGGAGGTGCTCGAAGAGTTCCGTGAGGTGACGGCGGCCCGCGTCGAGCAGATGCGCGGTTGGACCGACGACGATCTCGGCCGTGAGGTCATGACACCGGCGGGCCCCGGCACGCTCGCCGACATGCTGACGCTCCGGGTGATGGACACCTGGACCCACGAACAGGACATCCGCCGCGCGCTGGGCCGTCCGGGCGGCTGCGACGGTCCGGTCGCCGACGAGGCGATCGGCTACTTCGTACGCTTCTTGCCCTATGTCGTCGGGAAGCGTGCGCAGGCACCGGACGGCTCCACTGTCGTGTTCGACATCGGGCCGGGTCGTCGGGTGCCGATCGAGGTCGTGAACGGTCGAGCTCGGATCGCCGCAGAGGAACCCGCGACACCTGCCGTGACGATCACGATGCCGGTAGGGACGTTCGCTGCGGTCGTCGGCGGCCGCAGCGACGTTCCCGACGACATCGCGATCGGGGGTGATCAGGCGCTCGGAAGGAAGATCGTGGACTCGCTCACGCTGATGCCCTGAATCCCCGCACGACGCGACGAAGGCCGGTCCCGAAGGACCGGCCGAGTCGTCGACAGTGGTGATGCAGCCGTCAGACCGCGCGGACGTTCTGAGCCTCTTCGCCCTTCCGACCGGGGGCGACGTCGAACTCGACACGCTGACCCTCTTCGAGGGTGCGGTACCCGCTTCCCTGAATCGCCGAGAAGTGGACGAAAACGTCATCGGCCCCCTCGCGCGAGATGAAGCCGAAGCCCTTCTCGGCGTTGAACCACTTGACGGTGCCTGTTGCCATGGTGTTGCTCCTTGTGCCTGTGCTTGGAACCGTTGGCCGACAGCCGGCTCAGCGGAATGCGGCCGCGCGCGTCCGATCACCAAGGGCGGGGACGGTGCGGCAAGAACGGGGGAAACGGGTCATCGACCGGCGTGCACGTATGTGATCGGTGCTCCGACCAGCTCGTGCTGCCAGCGGGGCCTGGGTACGAATCGCATACCCGGCCGAAACTTTACCCGGATATCCGCCGTTGTCGTCAGCTTCCTTCGAATTTGTTCCCGGGCCGCCCACCCGCGCCCCGGATCAGGACAGGAACGCCCGCCGCTCACCGTGGTAAGAGGGAGACGTGCAGGTGCACGAATACTCCTTCGTCGTCGACGCGACACCGACCGAGATCTGGAGTGCCATGCACCCGCCGCGCAAGGAGCTCCCGGCCGGTGAGATCCAGGTCATCGAGCACGGCCCCGTACGCATCGAGATCCTGCACCCGGGCGATCGCAACGGCAACGGTCTGGTTCGTCACTGCTACTTCCGTGTGCCGCGATACCTGCTGTCGCGCGGCGTCGGTCAGTCGTGGGAATGGGTCACCGACGTGAAGCCGAACGAGTCGTCGCGCTACGACGCGGTGGGCAAGCCGCTGTGGTCGAAGGCCCAGGGGTTCCACCGGTTCGAAGACCTGGGCGACGGACGCACGCGGGTGCACTTCCGTGAGACGTATCACGTCTTCAATCCGGTGATGCGGTTCCTGCTCGAGCGACGCGTCCACCGTTTCCTGTCCAAGGACAACGATCGGCTCGTGAAGGCGGGTATCGAAGGGGCGCTCAGCGCGGCGCGTGCACGCGCGTCGCGAAGCGATCACACACGCGCGCACTGAGCGCCGATCAGGTGACGTCGACCGGCTCGAGCGCGACGCTGGCCGGCATCCCGGTCATGGCCGACCGGTACGCCGCGTCCACCAGGGCGTGCGCGGTCAGACCGTCGCCGAAACCGGGCGACGGGCGCGTCCCTCTCCGTATGGCGGTCACGAACGATCGATCAGACACGTACTGGTAGAAGAGGAAGTCGCGCCGCTCGACCCCGAGCTCGTCGAACGACGAATCGCGTGCGGATTCCATGTCGACGCGCCGTGGAGCGCGGTCGGGTAACTGCACGAGCATCGAATCCTCGTCGGCACCGACGATGAAGTCCGTCGTGATCTCCACGGCGCCGTGCTCGAAGAACACCTCGAGCCGGCGCTCCTCCCGGCCGCGCACGCCGTTGAAGATCGTGACGAGATTGCCCACCACGCCGTTTGCGTGCGTGATGGTGAGCGCGGCGACGTCTTCCACGTCGTATCCGAAGACGTTGCGCGTCGACGCGTAGACGTCGGCGGCGGGGCCGAACACGTGCGACACGATGTCGGCCGCGTGGATGGAGTGCTCGAGGAGCGCTCCTCCTCCGGCCTGCGATCGTTCGGATCGCCACGAGCTGTGTCCGTCCACGACGGCGCCCGTGGGCCAGTACTGGTCGTCGCGCACCGTGTATCCCATCGGCGCGCCCAGCTCACACGACTCGACCAGGGCGCGAAGCCGCCGGACCAGTGGATGAAAACGCGAGTGGAACCCCACCTGTGCGGGCACGCCCGCCGTCTCGACCGCGTCGCGCAGCTCGCGGACGACGGCAAACGTCGGTGCGAGCGGCTTCTCGCACAGCAGAGCCTTGCCGGCGGCCACGGTGTGGAGCACGAGATCGCGATGCGCGCCTGTCGGCGCGGTGACGAGCACCGCTTCGACCGCCGGGTCCTCGATCACCTCGTAGGGGTCGTCGGTGAGACGCTCGAAGTCACAGTTGCGACCCACGGCCTCACGTGCACCGACCGACGGGTCGGCCGCGGCCACGGCGCGCACCTCACCGTCGGCCGCCAGCTTCGCGAGCCCGTCGGCGTGGATCTGGCCGATCATCCCGCAACCGACGAGACCTACACCGACCGGCTCCGCCTCCGCCATCACGTCCTCCCGTCGCCGGTCGAATCCTCGCGCGGCGCCGGTGCCATCGCTCGCGGACCCGCTCGGACCCGCGTCGGACCGTGTGTTGCTCAGCGGGTCGCCAGCGATCCGACGAGGATCACGAAGTTGCCCACGACGAGCGCGGCGACGACGGGATGGCGGAGTGCCTCAGCGAAGGAGAGCACTTCGGCGTGCTGACGCTCCGAGGTTCCGGGCGATCGGCTCCGTCGAAGCGCGGCGAGTCCGACAACAGCGAGCAGCACGGCTGCAGTTGCCTCGAACGAGGCGGCGAAGAGGGACAGCCAGCTTGCCCCGCCACCGGTGAACGAGTCGCTCAACAGTTCGCGTCGAGGTGTGAAATGGACGAAGACGTAACCGAGCGCCAGCCAGAACCCGCCCACCGCGGCCACCAACGGTGCCGACGGATGGCGCATGAAGACCAACGCGACGATTCCGACCTCGACGAGGATCGCGAGCGTCCCGATCCAGAACACATCGGCGGACACGGAGTCGCCGCCGCGCCGAAGGTGATCGGAGTTGTGGACCAGGACGGCGGCAGCGAAGACCGCGGCCGCGACGCGAAGCTGGCGATCCGTACGCGCGCGGGGAGTGGAAGCCCGACCGAGGTGCTCGGCGTGCACGGCTGGTGCTTCGGCCATCTCGTACTCCAGGGATCACCGGACGCGCCGTCGGCACTCTATGCCCGCCGCCCTCGCAGCCCTTCCTCGACGAGGCCTAGGCTCCGAGACCGTGGCGCTCTGGGACGACGAGCTCGAGGCATTGCGTCCACAGCTCCGGGAGGAGGCCGCGGCGTTCCTCGCTTCTGTCCCATGGCAGGAGGACGAGGTCGCGGACTGGACGGTCGCGGACCGCGTCGCTCACCACCGGCGGTCCCAGCTCGGCGGTCCGCCGTCGGAGCGGGCGGTCGACCGCACGATCGCCGGACGTAGCGGTCCGATCCGGCTTCGCACGATCGCGCACGACGAGCCGGACGGCGTGCTCTTCCACATTCACGGCGGCGCGTGGATGGCCGGCTCGCCCGAGATGATGGATCTCCTCCACGAGATCGTCGTCGACACCTGCAAGCTCTCGGTCGTGAGTGTCGACTACCGCTTGGCGCCCGAGCACCCGTATCCCGCCGGTCCCGACGATTGCGAGGACGCAGCCTGCTGGTTGCTCGAGCACGCGCTCGACGAGCTCGGTTCCGAACGGCTCCTCATCGGGGGCGAGTCCGCGGGCGCGCACCTTGCCGCGGTGACGTTGCTGCGCATGCGGGATCGACACGATGCGGTGGACCGTTTTCTCGGCGCGAACCTCGTCTTCGGTGCGTACGACCTTTCACGTACACCGAGTCAGCGCGGCGTCGGGATTCCCCACGGAGCCGACATTCTCGACAGCAGCGGCTTCCCGCTCGACCTGTATCTGCCCGGTATGTCGCCGGAACAGCGGCGTGAGCCAGATGTCTCACCGCTGTACGCAGATCTGCGGAACATGCCCCCGGCACTCTTCTGCGTCGGGACCAACGACCACCTGCTGGACGACACCCTCTTCATGGCCGCACGTTGGGACGTGGCCGGAAACCGAAGCCGGCTGCTCGTCTATCCCGAGACACCGCACGCCTGCATTGCGCTGCCGTCGGTCGGCGCGCACTTCTTCCCGCGCCTCTTCGACTTCTTCGCCGACTGTCTCGAGGCACCGCTGCGCGTGAGCCCGTCGTCACGCGCATGACGGGGCGGCAACGCCCCGCTCGACCTTCGAGGTCTACGCCGGTGCGGTGCCGACGCGGTATGCGACCTGTTGCCCTGCGGCCGGCGAGGGAGTCCACTTGCCGGACTCGGGGGTCCAGCGGTGGCCGGCGAAGCTCACCGCGGCAATGCCGTACGTCGACGCGTGGCCCACGAGCCAGTTCGCGATCGTCCACCCGCGCGCGGGCGACACCGTCGTGCCGGGGCCGGGTTCGCCGACCTCGGTCGACAGCGCTCCCGACAGCGACGCAGCCCCGCCCGTCGTGCCGGGCGAGCTGAAGCTGCATGTGAGACCACCCGCGGTCTGGCCGGTGAACGCGACGGCCATCACGCGCGCCTCCGATTCCCACCTCGCATACGCGTTCGGCGCGCTGCTGCGCTGCACGCGTTGCGCAGCGTCGGTGACGCTCATGTCGTTCCACCCGGAGACCTTGGCCAACGCCTTGTAGAACGCCGAGGCCGCGTACGAAGGCGTCATGAGTTGCGACACGCTGCCCCACCCTTGTGACGGGCGTTGCTGGAACAGACCGACCGAGTCGCGATCTCCACCGGCAAGGTTGTGCAGGCGGGATTCCTGGAGCGCAGCCGCGAGCGCGACCGTTACCGCGTGGTCCGGCATACCGAGACGCTTGCCGATCACTGCGATCGTGGTCGCGTTCGCCGCCTGCCCGAGGTCGAGCGTCACCGGCTCGCCGGCGCCGGCGACCTTGCACGACGGCGTGGGTCGCGTGGGACCCGATCGCGTGAACACCACGATGCCCGCGACGAGGAGACACAGCACGGCGATCGTCGCGAGGACACGGAGCGCGGTCACCCGCTCGGCGAAGAGGCGGAGGAAGGGACGGCGGCCATCCATGGGAGGGCGACCAGCGTCGCGCGCGGAGGCACCCCCGAGAACGGCACGGCGCCGGGCTTCCTCGGGGCACCGGCCGTCAGGCCGACGCTCGCCGGCGCCGGCTCCCGTGGCGGGCCGGAACCCGCTGGCCGCGGCGGCGGGCCGGCGGGTCGTGCCGGACCCGTTGCTTCGTCAGCCCGAGCTCGCCTTGGAGACGGTTGCTGTCGCGTTCCTGGCCGGGAGCGACGAAGGAGATCACGACACCGGTACTTCCCTTGCGAGCCGTGCGGCCCGAGCGGTGAACGTAGGTCTTCGCGTCGACCGGAGGATCGAAGTGCACCACGCATGCAACGTCGTCGACGTGAATGCCCCGAGCCGCGACGTCGGTCGCCACGAGCGCGTGAACCGAACCACTCGAGAACGCGGCGAGCGCACGATCCCGCCGATTCTGCGACAGACCGCCGTGGATCGCCGCCGCACGAATGCCGTTTCCGGAGAGTTGGCGGGCAACCTTGTCGGCGCCGTGCCTCGTACGGCAGAAGACGATCGTCGGGCCCTCGGCCCCGATGACCTCGGCTGCGCGGGCCACCCGTCGATTGAGGTCGACGGTCTCGAAACGGTGCTCGGCGTCGGTCGTGTCGGACTCGACGCCTGCCACCTCGTGGCGAGCCGGCTCCCGCTGGTAGTCGCGGGTCAGGACCGCGACGTCGCCGTCGAGGGTGGCCGAGAAGAGCACGGTCTGGCGGTTCGGATCGGTGCTGTCGAGCAGACGGCGAACCGCGGGCAGGAAGCCCATGTCGGCCATCCGATCCGCTTCGTCGACGACGACGATGTCGACGGAGCCGAGGTTGACGGCACGCTGGGCGATGAGATCCTCCAGCCGGCCGGGACACGCGACCAGGATGTCGACGCCTCGACGCAGCGCGCGTCGTTGGGCCTCGTATCCGACGCCGCCGTACACCGTTGCGACGCGTCGCTTTCGCAGCTCGGCGAGCGGTGCGAGCTCGCGCTGGATCTGCGCCGCGAGCTCACGGGTCGGTGCGAGCACCAGCGCCCGCGCTCGGCCGGGCCGGCTCCGACCGACACGCTCGACGAGCGGGAGGCCGAATGCGAGGGTCTTGCCCGAGCCGGTCGGGGCGCGACCGCAGAGGTCGCGACCGCTCAACAGATCGGGAATCGTGGCCGCCTGGACGGGGAACGGGACGGACACGCCCCGACGATCGAGGGCCGCGACGAGGTCGGCGCCGACGCCGAGGTCGGTGAAGCTGGACATTGCCTGATCTCCTTGCCCGCGCATCGCGGGATGTTGGTGGGGCCGCACTCACTCGAACAGCGCCACACCAGCAACGAGATCGAGACGGGCCGCTCCGAGACGCCGTGCAGGCCGTAGAGACCGGACAGCGTGGGCGACCGACGAGGGCGAGCGTCCGCAACGTGCGGACGAGCGTCCAAGCTACCAGGACCCGACGATGCCACTGCGCGACGCCACCGTTCGTCGTGAATCGACGCTGCGCACCGCGGCGGAACCGATCCGAAGCAGCCGGAAGTCGCCGAAGGGTGTGCCGGCCACGCGGTTGCACACCATGGCGACCGCGAGGTCGCGGTCCGGATCGGCCCACGCACCCGACCCACCGAACCCGAAGTGCCCGAACCCGTTGCGCAGGGCGCCGCGGGAGGTCGCGGCAAGGTGGTAGCCGAGACGCCAGCGCATGGGGAACCCGACGACGACGTCGCGCGTGTCGGTCTGCACCTCGGTGGCGCGCCGCAACGTCGCGGCCGACAGGAACCGCCTTCCGTCGAGGACGCCACCGCCGGCCAGCGCCGCGTACATGCGCGCGAGAGACCGGGCGGTGAAGCACCCGTTGAGCGCGGGCAGCTCGGATTCGTGGACGCGTTCGCCGAGCAGCAAGCGGTCGAAGTCGAGGACCATGAACGTCTCGACGGCCGGCCGCAACCACGCCACCCGTTCGAGCGCGCGGGCGACGCGCTCCGTTCGTTGCGCGTTGCCGAACGACATGATCAGCGTCGCGAGGCGGTGGCGCGCGTCGGGTGGCGTGGCGATGAACATCCCGTCGAGGTCGAGCGGCTCGACGATCTCGCGTTGGACGACGTCGTGCACCGTCGTACCGGTGACGCGACGGATCACCTCGCCCACGAGGAAGCCATAGGTGATGCCGTGATAGCCGTGTCGGGTGCCCGGCTCCCAGCGGGGCGCCTCCGCCGCGAGTGCGGCGGTGATGTGCTTCCAGTCGAGCATCAGGTGCGCGTCGTCGATCACGCCGCGGAGCCTGTGCATGCCCGCGGAGTGCGAGAGGAGCTGGCGAACGGTGATGTGCTCCTTACCGTTCGCGGCGAACTCCGGCCAGTGCTTCGCTACGGGATCGTCGTAGTCGAGCAGGCCGCGATCGACGAGCCGGTGCAGTGCGGTCGCGACGACGCCCTTGGTCGTCGAGAAGCTCATCGCGACGGTGTCGCGGTCCCACGGGGTGCCGTTCGGATCACGGGTCCCGGCCCACGCGTCGACGACGAGCCGGCCGCGGTGGTACACGGCCACGGCCGCGCCGCCACCACGTTTGTGCGGGACGACCTTGCGCAACATCTCGGTGACGGCACCGAAATTCGGATCGACGAATCCTGAGATCTCCATCGGAGCAAGCTTGCCGCAACCGGCGCCATGCGCCCGTCACGCCGCTTGAGCGTGCTCAGTGCTGACGAGCGCGCGCGCGGACGCGACGCCGCCGTGCTGCGGTGGCGATCAGCGCGAGGACCGCCCCCACGACGAAGGACACGACCAGCGCGACACCGACCGGGAGGCTGAACGACAGCCCGAGAAAGTGCATCCGCGTCGATCTGCCGTTCTGCACGAGGAAGGTGAGGACGAGCGCGAAGAGGACGACGGCGACCACGCGCCGGGCCGTGACGACCGGCCTCCGCTCCGCTCGAGGGATCGGCTCGTGGAGTGGTCGCTCGGCTTCGTGTGGTCCCGTCACGGCAGCGAGCCTTCCCTAGGAGCGACCGGATGGCAACCTTGCGTCACCTTGGGCGGGACGACCGGGTGCCGTGAACAGCGGAAGGTCGAGCGGCGTGACCAGTCCCGGCGGGGCCGCGCAGACGGCCGGGATGGCGTTCACGAGGCGCATCGCGGAGCCGATGATTCCGGCCTCGTTGTGATCACCGCCCGGGCCGCGGGGCTCGATCTCACACGTGTACGAAGGGATGCCGTCGACCTCGATGCGATATCCCGAACGCCCGTCGGAAAGAGCCGGCCACTGCGTCCCGATGTCGCCGCGTAACCGGTTCACGTGGGCGGCAACGACCGCGGACCGACCGTCGACGATGCCGTGGACCTCGAACCTGACGGCGGCGCACGTGCCTTTCTCGATCGTTCCCATCGCCGTTTCGAACGTCTCGGGCGCGGGCAGCCGTTCGTGCTCCTCGCGCAGCTCCTCGACCTTCCATCCGAGGGCGGCCGCCACCATGTGCACCATCCCGCCCCAGCCGCCGCTCACCGCACCGGGCGCGAACAATTGGGCGTCGTAGTCCATCGGTCGGCCGAACCCGAAGAACGCACCGGTGAACCCGGGATCGGGATAGGTCGAGTAGTCCATCAACTCGGTGACGCGGACGCGGTCCACCCACTCACATGCGCCTGCAAGCGCGAGCGGGAGCACGTCACCGGACCAACCGGGGTCCAGGCCCGAGGTGAGCATCGTCGAACCACCGGATTCGCACGCGGCCGCGAGCGGACGGCGGAACGTCTCCATGAACGGCGGATAGACGAGGAACACGAGCGACGTGTTCACGACGTTCTTCCCGGCGGCGAGCGTGCGACACAGCTCGTCGATCGTTTCCCGGATTCGTGTCTCACCCTGCACCATGTACGACACGCAGTCGGCATCGGACGCGAGCAACCCGTCGATGTCGTCGGTCGCTATCACGCCCGTGGGCTCGTCGAGGCCGCACAGCTGCGCGGCATCACGACCGATCTTTTCGGGCGAGTGCGCGTGCACACCGACGAGCTCGAACTCGGGCCGTCGGATGACGGCCCGTAAGGCATGCCGGCCCGCGTTGCCGGTGCCCCACTGGATCACCCGCAGCGGACGGGTCGACGCGTGCTCCGTTGCCATGGGACTGCCTCTCCGTCCGTTGTCGAGTGGTGCGGCGAGGGTAGAGACATTGCGTGCGTATCGGTGTGGTCTTCCCGCAGACCGAGATGGGAGCCGATGTCGACGACGTCCGCCGGTACGGCGAACACGTCGACGATCTGGGCTTCACCCACGTGTTGGCGTACGACCACGTCGTCGGCGCCGATCCCGCGGTTTACAAGGGATGGAAAGGCCCCTACGACGTGCACACGACGTTCCACGAGCCTTTCGTGCTGTTCGGGTATCTCGCGGCGATCACGGGTCTCGAGATGGTGACCGGAATCATCATCCTGCCCCAGCGCCAGACTGCGCTCGTCGCGAAGCAGGCGGCCGAGGTCGACCTGCTCACGCGGGGACGGTTTCGCCTGGGCGTGGGCCTCGGGTGGAACGCGGTGGAGTACGAAGCGCTCGGCCGGAACTTCAACGACCGCGGACGGCGGATCGAGGAGCAGGTACAGCTGCTGCGACGGCTCTGGACCGAGCAGACCGTCACGCACGAGGGCCCGTCGGAGCGCCTGATCGGCGCCGGTCTCGCGCCGCTGCCGGTGCAGCGCCCGATCCCGATCTGGTTCGGCGCCCAGTCGGACCCCGCGTACCGGCGGGTCGGGCGGCTCGCCGACGGATGGTTCCCTCAGATGCAGCCCGGTCCGCGGCTCGACGCGGCGCGGGCGATCGTCGAGCGCGCGGCGAGCGAGGCGGGTCGCGATCCGACGTCCATCGGCATGGAGGGCCGCGTGACGTGGGGCGACGGTGGTGTCGAACAGCTGCTCGAGCACGTCGACCGGTGGCGCGTCGCGGGTGCGACGCACGTGTCGATCAACACCATGGGCTCCGGCCTGGGCTCGGTCGACCGGCACCTCGCGGTGCTGGCCGCGGCGGCCGCGGCGCTCGAGCTCGTCCCGGCGACGGCCTGAGCGAGCCTCGGACGGCGCGGGACAGCGGGGCTCGGCCCGAGGTCAGCGACGACGGAGCGAGACCTCGATCACGTCGGTGGGACTGGTCACCGGCGCCCAAAGGTGCAGCCGGCGTGCGGCTGCCGGAGGGGCGGGCCGGAACTCCGAGATTGCCTGCCAGAAGCGGTCGCTGCCGCCGCCGTTTCCGGACCGGAGCCGGTACTCGGTGCCCACCTCGTCGGTTATCTCCCACGACCAGTGCGGTGCTTCCCGGTCGGGCGGCGGCGACTGGGCCCAGCGCACGACCACGGACCCGTTCCAGAGCTCCACTGCCACGACGATGATTCGTCCTCCGTGCACCACCGGGACATCGCGCAGCACCGGCACCACCTGATGCGCCTCGGGAAGGTCGCCGAGCCACCGCTCCACCACGTCGAACATGGCGCCGACGGTACCGCCGGCGATCCTGCGGAACGTGTCAGGAACGGTGGAGGTTCGCTTCGGTCGGCGTCGACCGCGCTGCCGTCGTCGATGTCCGCAGATCAGTGCGTCCGTGCGCACAGTGTGTCCCCGCGTTTGCTCAGCGCGCGAACACGCGTGTCGTGGTCGAGGGCCGGCCTACCGCCGGTGTGGTCTTTTGGGTAGCGTCAGGTCGTGGCCACCGGGACGACGACCGTCGCGGTCCCCAACCTCGTGGGACGACCCGTCGACGAGGCGCTGCGCGTCCTGCGCATGAGCGGCCTCACGTTCGTGATCGCGTACGACCACGGTCACTCCGCCGCGGTCGGCCTCGTCGTCGTGCAGTTCCCCGACCCCGGTGTACCGGTCGGCCGCGACACACCGGTGCGCATCGAGGTCGGCGAAGTCTGAGGCGGGCCGGCGGTGCGCCTCACGCATGGCGTGTGGTGGAGGTGGTCGCGCGCGGCTTCGTCGTCGCGGTGCTCGGCACACCCGCGGACTGCCCGAGGGTGAACACGCTCGACGCCTGCGTGCCTTGGGAACCGGTTGCCGTGATCTGGTACTCGCCGTCGGGGTTCCCCGCGGTCGCGGCGTAGGTTGCCTTCACGGTCCCGTCGGTCCCGACGGTGTGGCCCTGACCGTCGCGCAGGCGGTTGTTCGGGAACCTGATGTGGAACGTCACGACCTCGCCGGGTACGGCACCCCCGAGCGTCAGCGTGAAGGTCGTTCCGACCTTCCCCGTCGTCGGCTCGACGGCGAGCGTCGGTGACGGCTTCACGGTGGTCGGTGGGACGGTGGTGGTCGTGGTGGTCGGCCGCGCCTGACTCTTCGAGCCGCCGCCTCCGCAGGCTGCGAGGAACACCAGCGCGCCGACAATCGCCCAAGGCCTCACGCGGGTCACCGTCACCCGGTCCTCCCCTCCAGGTCGGTCGAGCCGGGGGCGCCACAGCGGGCCTGCCCGGATCGTCGATCGGGCGACGCTAGTCCGGGCGATCTGACCGATCACCCTCGGGTCCGGGGGCCGCTTCGCACCGTCGAGGTTTTGGCCGGTCCACAACCGGGCAGGCGCCCCACAGCCCACCGTGGAGGTGAGGGACGTGGCCGGATTGCGCGGGCGCGTGGTCGTGGTGGTCGTTGTCGTCCTGACGATGGCCGCCGGGTGCAGCGGCGGCACCGGGACCGGAACGACGACGAAGAGCGCGGGCAGCGGCGGCACGCCGGTCGCCGGCGGTCACATCGTCTACGGGCTCGATGCCGAGAGCCAGGGCGGGTACTGCGACACGACCGCTCAGCTCGCCGCGTCCGGGATCATCGTGAACGGCGCGATCTACGACACCTTGACGGTTCCTGACGACAAGGGCGGCTACGCGCCCTACCTCGCCCAGTCGGTCACACACAGCCCCGACTTCCTCACGTGGACCGTCAAGGTGCGGCCGGGAATCCAGTTCCAGGACGGGGAGCCGTTCGACGCGAACGCGGTGAAGCTCAACTTCGACGCGTACCGCAAGGGCGCGCTGTTCAGCTTCGTCTTCACCAACATCGCCGACGAGCAAGTCGTCGACCCGATGACCGTCGACATCCACATGAAGAAACCGTGGATCGCGTTCGCCGGATACCTCTGGGGCACCGGCCGGCTCGGGATGATGGCGCCGAACCACATCAACGCGGCCGACTGCGCGACGAACCCCGTCGGCACCGGACCGTTCATGGTGCGCGAATACGTCCCGAACGACCACATGACCGTGGTGAAGAACCCGCGCTATTGGCGGAAGGACTCCGCCGGCCGGCAGTTGCCGTACCTGGACCAGATCGACTTCCGACCGATCATTGATCCATATCAACGCCTCAACGCGCTGAAGACCGGTCAGATCCAGTTGATGCTCACCGACAACGGCGACGTGATCTACCAGGTCCGCCAGGCCGTGAACCAGGGGACGCTCGCCGACGTGGAGAACCAGCGCTTGGCGGAGGTCGACTACACCATGCTCCGGGTCGACAAGCCGCCGTTCGACGACCCCGTCGCGCGTCAGGCGGCCGCATACGCGGGCGACAAGTACGACGTGGACCAGGTCATCTACCACAACGTGCTGACACCCACCGACACTCCGTTCGCCCCCGAGGTCTTCGGCTACGTCAAGGAGCCGATTACGCCGCCGATCCGCCACGACCTCACGAAGGCGAAGCAGCTCGTCGAGCAGTACAAGGCGGCCCACGGCGGTCAGTTCAAGGTCACGATCAGCGCCACGAACGACCCGACGGTCATCAAAGCCGCGCAGCTCGTGCAGTCGCAGTGGCAGGCCGCGGGAATGGACGTGGGCATCCGTACGGCAGATCAGGCGACGCTG
The DNA here is from genome assembly GCA_964548555.1 of uncultured Burkholderiales bacterium. Taxonomy (GTDB): domain Bacteria; phylum Actinomycetota; class Acidimicrobiia; order IMCC26256; family JAMXLJ01; genus JAMXLJ01. The sequence goes on along the minus strand of CAZJSY010000020.1, from coordinate 19,649 downwards.
ATCAACCAGGCACTCGGAGGCCAGTTCCAGGCCGTGACGTGGCGCAACCACCCCGGCGGCGACCCCGACGGGCAGTACGTGTGGTGGCACAGCGGATCGCCCGTCAACTTCAACAACATCAAGGACCCGCAGATCGACAAAGACCTCGACGACGGGCGCTCCAACACGGATGTGAACGCGCGTCGCGCCGACTACGAGGATCTGCAACGCGTGTTCGCGCACCAGCTCTACAACCTCTGGGGCTTCTACGCGTTGTGGACGTTCCCGTCGGCTCCGAACGTGCACGGCATCACCGGTCCGGACCTTCCCGACGGCGGGCGTCAAGGCCTCGTGGCGAGCGTGCACCCGGTCGTCGGGATCTGGGTCTCCAAATAACGAGCGGAAGTCGGTCGCCCCCCGCGCTGTTGACCGGACGCGGGGCATCGCGTAGACACCGCGAGGGATGGCCGATCCACTCCTTCATTGCGAGAACCTCGTCCGTCGGTACCGTCAGCGCGTCGCGGTCGACGGTGTGGGGTTCGACATCGCGCGGGGCGAGGTCTACGGCCTTCTCGGGCCGAACGGCGCGGGCAAGACCACCACGATCTCGATGATCGCGGGCATCCTTCGCTCCGATGCCGGGACGATCACGGTGGACGGACTGCCGGTGACGACCGGTGCCGGTCCCGCGAAGCGCTTGATCGGACTGGTCCCGCAGGACATCGCGTTGTACCCGGACCTCACCGCGGTCGAGAACCTGCAGTTCTTCGGACGGCTCCAGAACCTCGACGGCAGCCGTCTCCGGCAACGGATCGACGGGGTACTCGAGATCGTCGGCCTCACCGACCGGGCCCACGATCGAATCAACGACTACTCGGGCGGCATGAAGCGGCGGGCCAACATCGCAGTCGGGCTGCTCCACGAACCGCACCTGCTGATCCTGGACGAGCCCACGGTCGGTGTCGATCCACAGAGCAGGAACCAGATCCTCGAGAGCATCGAGACGCTGGGCGGCGAGGGGCTGTCGGTGCTCTACACCACGCACTACATGGAAGAGGCCGAGCGGCTGTGCGACCGTGTCGGCATCATCGACGCCGGCAGGATCGTCGCCGAGGGCACCCGACGCGAACTGGTCGCGCTGGTCGGGGAGCACGACCGCGTGCACGTCAGCGTCGCCGGTGACGCGGGCGCCTTCGCTGCTCGTCTCCGGTCGATCGGCGGAATCCTGGAGGTGCAACGGACCGACAGCGAGCTCGACATCGTGACCGACGATGCCGGACGGGTGCTGGCCCCCATCGTCGATGCAGCTGAAGCCGACGGCGTCGCGGTCACCGGTGTGGAGGTCCGCCAGCCGGACCTCGAGGCCGTATTCCTGCATCTCACCGGCAAGGCCCTCCGCGACTGAGCGGGCGATGTCGCGCGTCGCGGTCATCACACGCCTCGAGCTCGTGCGTCGGATCCGCAACCGGTCCGCGATCGTCACGGCGTTCGTCGCGCCGCTCGCGATCGGCGTCGTGTTCGGCCTACTGATCGGAGGTACGAGCAATCTCAAGTTCCGCGTCGCGATCGTCGACGACGACCACTCCTCGGTCTCGCAGTCGTTCGTCGACGGCCTCATGGGTACGGGAAGTCGTCCGGCCGGCGCAGCGAAGGACCCCTTGCGGTTCCGGATCGTCGCGTCGGACAGCGCGGCCAGACACGCGGTCGACCGCGGCACCGTCGACACCGCGATCGCGATACCTGCCGGCTTTGCCGCGGCGGTGACGCATGGTCAGCGCGCGCAGCTCACGGTGCTGCGGAAGCCGACCAGACCGGTGAGCGGTCAGGTCGCGCAGGCCATCGCCGGAACCTTCGCCAACCGCGTCAACCAGGTGAACCTGACGATCGCGACGGTGACATCGCTGAACCCGCAGGCGGTGTCACAACAGCTCGTCAGCTCGGCCGAACAGCTGCAACCGCCCACCACGACACGCGACGTCGCCATGGGCGCACGCGAGGTCAGCCCGACCGCGTTCTACGGCGCGTCGATGGCGATGGTGTTCCTGTTCTTCACCATCTCGTTCGCTCCGCGCAGTCTCATGACGGATCGGCAGGAAGGGATCCTCGACCGCATGCTCGCAACGCCGACCCGGGCGGGCGACATCGTCGCCGGCAAGGTCCTCGCCGTCTGCCTCCTGTCGCTCGCCGGTTTCACCACGGTGTGGCTCGTGACGAGCGTCGCGTTCGGCGCAAAGTGGGGCGATCCCCTCGCGGTCGTGGTCCTGATGATCGCGACCGTCGCAGCCCTCGGCGGGGTCAGCACCTTCGTCAGCAGTCTCGCCCGCACCGAGCAACAGGCCGACTCCTACACGGGTGCGGTCACGTTCGTGCTCGCGCTGCTCGGTGGAAACTTCATCGGACCGGGTCAGGCACCCGCGGCCCTCCGCCGGGTCGCGATGTTCACTCCGAACGGTTGGTCATTGCGAGCGTTCACCGACGTCTCGGCCGACGCCGCGGGCCTGTCCCGCGTCGTGGGCCCCTTGCTCGTGCTGCTCGGCTTCGCCGTCGTGTTCGGCGCCACCGGGCTCCTCCGTGTCCGGCAGGGAGTGGAGCAATGAGGCAACTCCGGGTGATCGCCGCGTTCATCGTGGTCGTACTGCGCGGGATCGTGCGCGACCCCACCGCGCTGTTCTTCATGGTGGCATTGCCGGTCGCGATCATCGTGATCATCGGCGCGACGTTCGGCGGGGTTCAGCGACTCGACATCGGCGTGGTGCAACACGATCACGGCACCGTGGCGGCTGCCGTGGTCCGCGAACTGCGCTCGGCCACCGGAGTACGCCTGCACAGCTACGGCGACGTCGAGTCACTTCGCCGTGCCGTTCGGAGAAACGCGATCGCCGCCGGCATCGAGCTCCCGGGCGGACTCGACGGGCAGGCCGTCGGGTCGGGCACGATCGCCATTCCCTTCGTCACGAATCCGGCGACGTCGAGCTCGTTTCCCGCCCGAAACATCGTCGACGACGCGCTCCAGCGTGTCGGCGGTCGCGTGGCGGCGGCCCGGCTGGCCGCGACCGCGACCGGTCGACCCGTTGCGGAGGCGCTGCGCGTCGCAAGCGACGTGGGGGCGCGTGCGCGAGGGGTCGTGGTGGCTACGAGCGACGTCGGTTCAGGCCGCGCGTCGACGCTCAGTCGCTTCGCCCTGACGGCGCCGCAGAACCTCGTGCTCTTCGTGTTCATCAATGCCGCCGCCTCCTCAGCCGCGATCGTCCGGATGCGCCGCGGCGGATTGTTGCGACGTGCGCTCGCCAGCCCCGTGAGCGCGGGGATGCTCACCCTGGGGGTGGCGGGCGGTTGGTTCGCGATCGCGGTGCTCCAGTCGTTGCTCATCATCGTTGTGGGCGCGCTGGTGTTCGGCGTCGACTGGGGAGATCCGCTCGCGGGCACCGTGCTCGTCGCGGTCTACGCGCTCGTGGGCGCGGGCGTCGGGATCGTCACCGGTGCCATCGGCGGCGACCCGGACCGCGTGGGAGCGATCGCTCCGGTGGTCGGCATCGTCTTGGGCGCGCTCGGCGGATGCATGATCCCGCTGGAGTTCTTTCCGCCGACCATGCGGGCAATCGCCCACGTCGTCCCTCAGTACTGGGCCGTCAGCGCGTGGCAACGACTCGTGTTCGACGGTTCGGGCCTCGCCGGGATCGCGACGCCGGTCGCGGTGCTCGCGGTGTTCGCCGCCGCGTTCCTCACCCTGGCAGCGGTGGCGCTCCGCCGCGACCTCGTGCAGGCGTGACAACTGTCGGCGTCGTGGCGGTACGGTGACGCCGTTATGGCCGCTGGACGCGAAGGCAAACGGGAGGTCGGCCGCCACGCGGTCGCCACGATGCGGCAGATGGCCGCGGAACGGATCGCGTCGGCGATCAAGCGACGCGATCCCGAACTGCTCGACGACCTCATCGAGCGGGGTGTCGTGCGACAGGAGTGGCTCGACCGCCCCGGAGCCGGACCCATCACCGACGCGACACCGCTCGAAGCACTCGAGCGAACGTTGGAGGGGCTGGTCGAGCGGCACCCGTCGTTCCTCTCGTCGGTGGGCTTGTCCACGATCGAGCTGCTCTCCGCGGTCACGACGACGCCCGAACCACAGGAGCTGCGCCGCACGGTGACGGTGGCGTTCACGGATCTCGAGGGATTCACCCGCTACACCGAGCGGGAGGGCGACATGGCAGCCGCTTCGTTGCTGGTCGAGCACTACCGGCGGGCGGGTCGTGTCGTGCGCGGACGCGGTGGACGCGTGGTCAAGCACCTCGGCGACGGGATCCTCATGACGTTCCCCGAACCGACCGGCGCCGTGCTCGCGGCGCTCGAGCTCGTCGAGGAGAGTCCCCCGCCGCTACGCGTCCGCGCCGGGCTGCACCTCGGCGACGTGTTGGTGGAAGGCCACGACGTGGTCGGACACGTCGTGAACGTGGCCGCGCGCGTCACGGAATCGGCGAAGGGCGGCGAGGTCCTGATCAGTCGGGAGCTGCGCGACGCCCTGCCGACCGACGACGTCCCGCAGCTACGCCTGGGGCGCCCGCGCCCGCGCTCGCTCAAGGGCGTCGACGAGCGCGTCGCAGTGTGCGCCGTCACGCGCTCGTGAACGTCCTGTTGATCACGCTCGACCAGTTCCGTGGGGACTGTCTGTCGTCCGCGGGACATCCCGTCGTGCGAACTCCCAACCTCGACGCGCTCGCCTCGCAAGGCGTCCGCCTGGCGCGCCACTACAGCCAGGCGGCACCCTGCGGGCCAGGTCGCGCGTGCCTCTACACCGGCACGTACCAGATGAGCAACCGCGTGGTCGCGAACGGCACCCCGCTCGACAACCGCTTCGACAACGTCGCCCGCGCCGCGCGGCGCGCCGGTTTCGACCCGGCGTTGCTGGGCTACACCGATCAGGGCATCGACCCGAGGTGTGCCGACGGACCCGACGATCCACGCCTCTCCGACTACGAAGGCGTGCTGCCGGGCTTCACGCTCGAGCTCGACCTCGCGCACGAGCGCGCATGGAATGAATGGCTCCGCGGTCTCGGCTACGGCCCCTTCGCCGATCGCGAGCACGCGCTGGCGACGGAGCCCGACCGCCCGGTCGAGCTGAGCATCTCCTCGTTCCTCACCGACCGGTTGATCGATTGGATCGGGCGCCAGGACAGCAGCTGGTTCGCGCACGCGAGCTATCTCCGCCCGCACCCGCCCTACGCCGCGGCCGGTGAATGGTCACGCGCGTACGCACCGGACGACGTGCCCCTTCCGATCGAACCGGCCGAGCACCGACATTGGCTCCACGAGGGCGCGCTGTCGGTGCCGGACGCCGCTGCACCACGATCGGAGACGGAGATTCGCACGTTGCGCGCGCAGTACTACGGGATGATCGGCGAAGTCGATTTCCATCTCGGCCGCGTGTGGAGCGCCTTGCGGCAGCTCGGACAGTGGGATGACACGTTCGTCGTCGTCACCTCGGATCACGGCGAGCAGCTCGGTGATCACGGCCTGCTCGAGAAGCTGGGTTGGTTCGAGCAGAGCTACCACGTCGTCGGCATCGTGCGTGATCCACGCCGGCCGCACGCGCACGGCAGCACCGTCTGGGAGTTCACGGAGAACGTCGACCTCTTCCCGACCCTGTGCGACGCGATGGGGATCGACGTTCCGCTGCAGTGCGACGGCCTGCCGCTCACGCCGTTCCTCGACGGCGCCGAACCGGCGTGGTGGCGCAGTGCGGCGCACTGGGAATACGACTGGCGCGACGTGTTCCTGCGTCTCGGTGAGTATTCCTGGCCGTGGGACCGCCGTCTCGAGCAGCAGCACCTCACCGTGCTGCGCAACGACCACTTCCAGTACGTGCAGTTCGCCGACGGCTCCTGGCGCTGTTTCGACATCGCCGCCGACCCGACCGGGCGGACCGAGGTCAGCGACCCGGCGCGCGTGCTGCCGCTCGCACAGGAGATGCTCGTCTGGCGTTCCCAGCACGCGGACCGAACGATGTCGGGCATGCTGTTGGAGCGCGGTGGTATCGGCCGTCCCCCGCCTCACACCGGAGCGGCGCAGCCCGAGGAGCCATGGAGATGACTTCGATGTCGAGCATCGACGACCTCGTCGACTTCCTCCGGTCGACCGCAGATGCCCCGTCCGACGAAGGACTGCCCTTCAGCCACCTCGATCACGGTCTCCAGTGCGCGTTCGAGTTGCAGCTCGCGTCGCCTCACGACGTCGAGCTGCAGCTGGCCGGACTCGTGCACGACATCGGCCACATGTTCGGTCCCGTGGAGACACACGGCGAGATCGGCGCGCGGCTCGTCGAGCCGCTGCTCGGCGCCCGCGTCGCCGCGCTCGTCGAAGGTCACGTACCCGCGAAGCGGTACCTCGTCGCGGTCGATCCCGGCTACCGGGACGAGCTGTCCGAGGAGAGCGTCCGAACACTCGCGATCGAAGGCGGTGCCTTCACGGCCCGTGAGATCACCGCCTGGGAGCAGCGGTTGCACTGGCACGATGCGGTCGCGTTGCGCCGGGCCGACGACCGTGCCAAGACCCCCGGCCGTCCGGTACCGGGCCTCGACCACTGGATCCCGGCGTTGCGCGCACCACTGGCGCGCAGCTGAGTCAGAGCGGCCGGCCCTCGAAGTCGCCGATCAACGAGACCCGTACGCGGTCGAGCGGCGCGTCGGTTCCTGCGAACTCCGCCAGCTTTCGGCGGTAGTAGTCGGCGCGCAGATCTCCTTCGGAACGCGCGTTGTAGGTCGGGTACACCGCGCGCCGATCCTCGCTCGAGAGGTTGGCTCCGCTGCGGTGCGGCGTGCGCGAGTGGAACCACAAGGTGGCCCCGGCCGGAACCTCGACCGCCTCCCACGACATCGACGACGCGACGTGGTCGGGGATGCAGCCGCGCTCGTCGAGCGGCAGGAGCGCGTGGTGCATACCCGAGACGACTTCGAGGCAGCCGTTCGCGACTGTCACGTCGTCGACGGCCAGCATGCACGAGGCATGCACCTGCACCGACGGGTAGGCCGGTGCGTCCTGGTGCGCGCGATAGCCCGCACCGCCCGCGAGCTTGTAGTTGATCTTCTCCTTGTAGAGGACAGCCGGTTCCCCGAGGAGCCTTCCCGCGACATCGGCCATCACGCCGCCGGTGAGAAGCGTCCGCATGCCCGGGTGGAAGGGCACGAAGTTCTCGGTGCGGCAGAGCTTCGGACCGTCCGCGGTCATCTCGCGGTAATGCAGCCACTCGCCCTCGCCTTCGGGCCACGCCGCGATCTCGTCGACCCATCGTTGCAGCGCCTGCGTCTGCTCCGGATCCAGGGTGTCGACGAGCACCCAACCGTGCTGTCGGTAGAACGCCACGATCCCGCCGTCGGACGCCGTCAAGCGCCGCGGTACCTGCGTCATCGGTGTTCGGGATTCGCCCATGGGCCCTCGCGTCCGTCGCACGTCGCGGCCGCGAACCGTAGCGTGGTGCCGTGAAGGCTGCGGTGTACTACACAACCGGCCCGCCCGACGTGCTCCGCTACGAGGACGTGCCCGACCCGGTGTGCGGCCCGGGCGAGGTCATGATGCGCGTCGAGGCGATCAGCATCGAGGGCGGCGACACGTTGAACCGCGCCGGCGGGGAGATGCCCGCGGTCCCGCACGTCGTCGGCTACCAGTGCGCCGGCGAAGTGGTGGAGGTCGGCCGGGACGTTGCGGACCGGTCGGTCGGCCAGCGCGTCGTCGCGACGATGCTCTGGGGATCGCACGCAGAGCTCGCTGCCGTCCCGTCCATGCTCACCTGGCCGATTCCCGACGGCGCCGACGTGATCGCGGCGGCATGCGTCCCCGTCGCCTTCGGTACCGCCGACGACTGCCTGTTCGAGTTCGGCCACTTGAAGTCTGGCGAGACGGTGTTGATCCAAGCGGGGGCGAGTGGGGTGGGTGTCGCCGCCATCCAACTGGCGAAACGTGCGGGCGCGACGGTCATCGCGACGGCGTCGAGCGACGCGCGTCTCGAACCGCTGCGCGATCTCGGCCTCGATCACGGAGTGAACTACTCCGATCCCCACTGGGTCGACGGAGTGCGCGCCCTGACAGGCGGCCGAGGTGTCGATCTGGTCGTCGACTCAGTAGGCGGCGCGGTGCTCGCCGGGAGCGTGCGGAGCCTCGCCTATCGCGGCCGGGCCATCAGCGTCGGCAACGCGGGCCGCGATCGCCGGCCGCTCGACATCTCGATGCTCGCCATGGGCAACCAGTCGATCACGGGCGTGTTCCTCGGCGCCGAGATCGCGACACCGCGGGCGCAGGCGATGATCGGCCGCCTCATCGACGACGTCGCATCAGGCGCGCTGCGCGTCGTCGTCGACCGGACCTTTCCGCTCGCGCAGGCAGCCGACGCGCATGCATACGTCGAGAGCCGGCGAGCGGTCGGACGGGTCGTGCTCGTTCCCTGACCGATCCGGAACGAACACGCCCGTCTCAGCCTCCCGTGAAGGCAGCCGCGCGCCGTTCCATCTCGTCCGGCGGCACGTCCTCGACGTGTGTCGCGACGTTCCACTTGTGCCCGAAGGGATCCTCGAACTGACCGGATCGGTCGCCGTAGAACTTGTCCTCGACCTTCTGAAGCGTTCGCGCACCGGACTTCACCGCACGCTCGAAGACGCGGTCGACGTCTTCGACATACACACTGATCGTGACCGGTGTGCCCCCGAGTTCCTTCGGGCTCCTCACGCCCATCTCGGGGTACGGGTCGGACAACATGATCATCCCGTCGCCGATCTCCACTTCAGCGTGACCCACCCTGCCGTCGGGCTGGGCCAGACGCATGCGCTCCCGCGCACCGAGGACCTCGACGTAGAACGCGATCGCGTCGGTCGCCCCGTCGACACACAGGTACGGGATCACGCGGGGATAGCCGTCGGGTATCGGCTTCACATCGGCCATGTGTGCAACCTCCGTCGCGTCGCCGCCCGGAAAGCTCCGAACGTATGTTCGGACAATAACCGTGGACGACCTTCATGGCAACTGGCCCAAGTGCGCGCGTCGCATTGAACCCTGTGACCGGCCATGCGAACCTGAAGAGACGTTTGCTCCGAGTTGAGGTTTTCGGGCAAACGCTACGGCTCTGGGGGTCGGACCATGAGGGCAGGGGCCTTCACTCGGCGCTGCCGCGCCGCGATGGCGTCGGCGTGCGCGCTCTCGGTCGTCGCGACGGCGACGGTCGTGATCGCACCGTCCGTGGGCGCGGCGCCCAGCGCGCATCTGTTGCGCTATCCGTACCTCACCGACGCGACACCGAGCACCGCGCTCGTGAACTTTGCGACCGATGCCGCGTCGCCCGCTCCCGTCGTGACCTTCGGTCCCGCCGGTGGAACGTGCGCGACGTCGTCGGCAGCCGCGACCGGCACCGCGATCACGGTGAACACGAAGAGCGAGACGCAGTTCAGGGCCGCGCTCACGGGACTCATCGGGAACACGGCGTACTGCTACCGGATCGTACAGAACGGCATCGACCTTCTGGGCACCGACCCGTCGCCGACGTTCACGACCGCGGCGGCACCGGGCGACACGACGCCGTATTCGTTCGCGGTCATCGGGGACTGGGGTGCCGGAACAGCCGACGAAGCAAATGTCCTGTCGCAGATCGCGTCGAGCCCTGCGAAGTTCGTCGTGACCGTGGGCGACAACGCATACAACTCGGGCACGCAGACCGAGTACGGCGACCTGTCGGGCGGCAACGTCTTCGCGCCGAACGACTGGAAGAACGTCGGCGCGAGCCGGCCGGTGTACGCAGCGCAGGGCAACCACGGCTTCACCGGCTACCAGCCGTACCTCCAGAACTTCCCGCAGCCCGACGTCGTGCAGGCGTCGGGCGGGCGACTGCAGCCGGACACCTACTGCTGCATCCCGCCGATGGCGAGCAACCACACGTACGCCGGCGCCTGGTATGCGTTCGACTGGGGTCCGGCCCGGTACTACGTGCTGGAGGCCGCGTGGGCCGACAGTCAGGGGGCGTACGCGGGCGACTTCTACGCGCACTGGAACGGACCGGTGCCGGGATGCCCTGCCTGCGGCACCGAACGGCAGTGGTTGGAGTCCGACCTCGCGGCCCACGCGAGCACGCCGTTCAAGTTCGCGTTCTTTCATTACCCGATCTACAGCGACAGCCCGACCCAGGCGTCCGACACGTATCTCCAGGGACCGAACGGCCTCGAGGGTGTCCTCGCGAACAACAACGTCAACATCGTGTTCAACGGGCACGCGCACCAGTACGAGCGCAACTACCCACAGATCCCGGGTTCACCGATGGTCACCTACATCACGGGCGGCGGCGGGGACGCGCTCGGGTCGGTGGGGTGCAGCGCCTTCGACGCCTACGCCGTGGGAAGCGGCCGGACCTGCCGCGCACCGGCACCGACGTCCAGTGCACAGGTGTTCCATTTCCTGCTCGTGACGGTCAGCGGCAACACGATCACGGTTACGCCCACGGACTCGACGGGGCGCACGTTCGACGTGCAGACCTACACGACGCAGGCGACGAACGTGACCACCATCGACAGCGCGCCGCCTGCACTGACGAGGTCCACGACCGCCACGTTCAGCTTCCACAGCAGCGCGCCCGGCGCCACGTTCACCTGCGCGCTCGACGGTGGAACCGCGTCGGCCTGTACGAGTCCGGCAACCTTCAGCGGCTTGGCGTCCGGGTCGCACAGCGTCACGGTCACGACGACCGCGTCGAGCGGTCCGAATCCTGCACCCGTGTCGTCGACGTGGACCGTCGACACGAGCGCGCCCTCCACGCCCACGGGGGTCACCGCGACGGCGCTGTCGGGCACACAGGTGAACATCTCATGGGCCGCTTCGTCCGACGACACCGGAGTGACCGGCTACGACATCGCGCGCGACGGCACTCCCGTCGGGTCGGTCGGCGGAAGCACGACCGCCTTCTCCGACACGACCGCATCTCCCTCGACGACGTACCAGTACACGGTCGTCGCCCGTGACGGCGCGGGGAACGTGTCACCACCGAGCACACCTGCGTCGGTGACCACTCCGGCCCAGACCCCGGTGACGCCGGCACTGGTGCAGTCGGCTGGCTCGTCCACCACCACCGTCACGTTCCCGGCCGCCACCACCGCCGGCAACCTGCTCGTCCTGTCGGCCGGCGTGTACACGGGCGTCACCAAGCCGATCACTGCCGTGAGCGACGGGAAGAACACCTGGACGAAGGTCGGCGCGTTCGCGGTGTCGGGCGCGAACTCGGACGGCGAGATGTGGTACGCCGCGAACGCCGCGCCGGTCACCAGCATCACGGTCACCACCGGCGCGGCCGCCGTGGCGCTCTCGGCGCAGGAGTTCTCGGGCATCGCCACGACGAACGCGCTCGACGTGTCGGGCGGAGCGGCCAACAAAGGCACCGCCGCCAGCGCGGGTCCCGTCACGCCGACCGCGGCCAACGATCTCGCGGTCGGCTTTGCGGCCGGGCACGCCAGCACGCAGGTGATGAGCGTGAACGCCCCCGGCTACACCGCGCTCGCGCAGCAGACGACAGCTGCCTCGAGCACGACGAGCGTGGTCGCCGGCTACCACGCGCTCACGTCCGCGGCCGCGCAGACGTTCACCGCGACCTTCGGCTCCGCGATGTACTGGTCCGCGGGCGTCGCGACGTTCAGGGCCGCGACCTCGCCGGCTCCACCTCCACCGCCACCACCACCGCCACCACCCCCTCCACCACCTCCACCCGACGACTTCTCCGTCGGCGCGACCCCGAACACGGTCACGGTCACCGCGGGTCAGAGCAACACGACCACCATCACCACGACACTCACGAGCGGCACCGCGCAAGCCATCACCCTCGGCGCCACCGGCGTGCCCGCCGGCGCGACCGCGTCGTTCAACCCGCCCACGATCAACTCCGGTGAGACCTCGACGCTGACGATCTCCACCACCGGCGCGACACCCGCCGGATCGTCGACGGTCACCGTGACGGCAACCGACACGACGGCGACGCATTCCACGTCAGTGGGCCTCACCGTCGATGCACCCGTCACCGGATCGGCGCCGAAACTGGTGCAGACCGCGGGCTCGACATCGTCGACGGTGACGTTCGCGACGCCGACGAGTGCAGGCAGCCTGCTCGTGCTCTCCGCCGGTGTGTACACCGGGGTCACGAAGCAGATCACGGCCGTGTCCGACGGGAAGAACACGTGGGCGAAGGTCGGCGCGTTCGCGGTGTCGGGCAAGAACTCCGACGGCGAGATCTGGTACGCGGCCAACGCTGCGCCCGTCACGAGCATCACCGTCACCACGGGCGCCGCCGCGGTCGCGCTGCAGGCGCTCGAGTTCTCCGGAGTCGCACCGAGCGCGCCGCTCGACGTCTCGATCGGAACATCGAACACCGGGACGACCCCGGATTCGGGCTCCGTGACACCTTCGGCGACGAACGACCTCGTGGTCGGCTTCGTCGCCGGGCACGCGTCGGCGCAGCCGATCACGGTCACGTCGGGCGGTTACACGGTGCAGGCGCAGCAGACGGCCGGCAGTGGCTCGACGACCGCGAGCGTCGTGACGGGCTACCGGGTCCTCGACGCGGCGACCGCGCAAGCGTTCTCAGGCAGCTTCACGGCGTCGATGAACTGGGCCGCGGCCGTGGCGTGCTTCAGGGCTGCTGCGTGATCTGAGCCATCTGCTCGATCCCTTGGTCGTCGGGGAGGGCCCGTCGGGTGAGCTCCTGCAGTCGGCGGGGCAACCGGCAGCGACTTCGCGAACGTATGGAACTCCGAATGCCCAGAGCGCGCGTCGCGCTGGTGAACACCAGGAATTGGGCGTTGCGTTTACGCGTCGTTGGGCGTACACCAGCGACGAGGGTGTTGCTCTGGCTTGACCGGTAGGGGAAAGGGCAGGCCACACCGCCGGGCAATACCGTCGGGCGCAGGGTGCTGCGCCAGGAGAGACCCTGCCAACTCCGCGCGGCACCCTACGCCCAACTCCCGCGTGTCACCCGCGAGAGGGATGTACCCTCCGCCGTGCGCGCGATCCAGTTCGACTATGCGGACCCGGCGTTTCCCGCGTCGGTCGTCGAGCTTCCCGAGCCGCCGCTGCCGAACGACGCGTGGGCCCGGATCGCGGTCACCATCGGCGGGATCTGCGGGAGTGATCTTCACCTGTTCGTGCACAACACCGGGCCCTCACCCGCGCTCGTGCCGTATGCGAGTGGCGCGTTCCCATTCGTCCTCGGACACGAGATAGCGGGAACCGTCGTCGAAGCAGGCGCCGACTGCCCGGTCCCAGTCGGCACCCGTATCGCGATCGACCCGTGCATCGCGTGTGTACCGCGTGGCATCGAGCCCGTCTGTGCCAACTGCGCGCGTGGACGCCCGTCGTCGTGTCTGAACACCGGGAGCCGGGTGCTCACACCGGGCATGTCGCTCGGCTACACGAGCGGACTCGGCGGCGGCTGGGCCGAGCAGGTGCTGGCGCACGTCTCGATGCTGCACGCCGTACCGGAAGCGGTGCCCGATCGCGCCATGAGCCTGCACGAACCACTGTCGATCGCGGTCCACGGGCTGCTGCGCCGGCCGCCTTCCGACGGCGCTCCGGTGGTCGTCGTCGGAGCCGGCATCATCGGATTGGCAGCGGTCGCGGCCGTCCGGCACCTGTTTCCGTCACACGAGGTGACGATCGTCGCTCGTCACCGGCACCAGGCCGACGCGGCCCGCGCATGTGGTGCCCATCATGTCGTCGTCGGCGAACCGGACAACTCGCACTTCGAGGAGCTGGCCGCGATCGCGGGCGCCCGCGTGACGGGCCGCGGCCCGCAGGCGATGCTCGCCGGAGGCTTCCCCTACGTCATCGAGGCGGTGGGCTTCGCGTCGTCGGTCACCGAATCACTTCGACTGGTCGACAACTGGGGCACCGTGCTGCTGCTCGGTGCGGCCGGCACGAGCGAGGTCGACCTCACACCGGTGTGGTGGAAGGAAGCCGAGCTGGTCGGGGCGGTGAACCACCAGGTCGACCGCGGTCCCGGTGGCGACGCACATTCAGTCGACCGAGCGCTCGCGATCCTTGCTGCGGGCGGCCTCCCTCACGACGTCGTCGTGACCCATGAATATCCGCTCGAGGCAGTGCGCGACGCGATCGGCGCGGCGACCGACAAGCGCGGGTCACGTTCGGTGAAGGTCGCGTTCCGGCCGGATCGCGTCTGAAGCGGTGACCTTGTGTGGTTTCACGGCGCTATGCGCCGTGAAACCACACAAGCTCAGTTGTTCGGGGCGCCCACGGTCGAGCCCCCGGTCTGCACGGCGTAGCCCGTGTACGTACCCGAGCCGCCGAGGTCCGGCGCGTCGTGGGAGTAGGCGATGTGCGCGTACCCCGTGCTGTCGGTATCGACCCCGAAGTCGTCGAAGAGCTGACGACCCGTCGTGCAGCTGATGCCGCCCTCGCACACGTCGCCCTTGTGCACGGCGACGACCGCCGACGGAGTACCCCAACCGGAGCTCGTCGCGGCTGCGTTCTGCTGGAAGTAGACCGACCATGTCATCGCGGGGCCGGTCGCGTCGGCGGTGCCGTAGTAGACGAGGTCGACGCCGTTCGATGTGGCGACGAGCCACGGGAAGATGGCCCGCTTGAGGCTCGACGTCACCGGACCCGAGCAGGTCCACGTCGCGCCATGGTCACTCGAGGACGCCGTGAACACGTTCGTGTCGTCGGACCATGCCGCCCAGACCGTTCCGTTCGGCGCCACCGACACGTTGGGGAAGTTGTGGGCGAGGTTCTTGCCCGGCGCGAGGCTGCATCCGATAGGCCGGACGGTCCAGGTGTATCCACCGTCGTTCGACACCGACACCGACATCTGGTCGAGCGCAGTATCGGACGCCGACGACGGGCCGACGAACGATTGGTACGCCCAGAACCCGCCGACGCCGCTGGTGTCGAGCAGGTTCGTGGTGGTGCCGGCGGTGTTCACGTGGTCGACGACGATGTTGCCGAGCTCGTTGTTGCTCGCGGCCGGGTCCGACGCGGGGATCGCCTGGGAGATCTGGTGGTAGCTCACCCCGCTGTTGTCGGACCGCAAGACGTCGATCTCGGTGGTTGCGATGTCGTGATAGGTCAGCAGCGAGGTGCCGGCCCCGTAGGCCGCGATCCACTCGCGGTCGTCGAGCGGCACACCGGCCTGGACCGGTGTCTGGCTGAAGGTGGTGGCGTTGTCGGTCGACGTCGCCACGTTCACCGACCCGAGGTTCAGACTCGCGACGTAGATGTTGTACCGACCGGACGCGTTCTTCGCGCTGGCGACGGCGATGTCGATGTCACCGCCCGACGCGCCGACTCCAGAGACCGCGTTCGGCTGACCGCGGTACTCGGGCGCGCACGCCGACGCGCCCGCGCCGCCCGCCGCACCGAGGCGACGCCACAGCACGCTGCCACCACCGAGGCCCAACTCGGAGCCGAGCATCAGGTCGTTGGCGCGCGTCAGGTGGATGGCAGGCTCGCCCGCCGAGTTCGAACCGCAGCCGGTGGAGCCGACGGTCTGTGACTGGAGCTGGCCGGTCGCGAACGTCGCTGCGCCTGTGGCCAGTGCCACTCGGCGAGTGTGTCGCCGCGTCGTCGCCGCGGTGGCGGCCCCGGCTCCGACGAGCCCCACCACCAGGGCCAACACCCCGGTGACGATCAATCCTCGCCCGACTCGACCGTGCGGCATCTTTCCCCCGTTCGCCACGAACCAGGAGTCCTCGTGCTCGGAACTCCCGAAACAACCGGAGCCGTATGTACCCGGCCGCGCACCGCACAAAGCAGAAATGCTCAGGATCCGCGGCCGCAAACGGCACCTGTGCGACGATCCGCGCATGCAGAAGCGACCCTGGCGTGCACACTGGCACGCCCATCCCGGCGTGCGTTCGGGCGACGACCTGACGCTCGGCGAGCGGGCTGCCGACCGAATGCGCAACATGATGGGCTCGTGGCCCTTCGTGTTCTGCTTCTTCGGGGTGATGCTCGCGTGGGCGATCGTGAATTCGGTGTTCTACCTGGGTGGTAGCCACGGCAAGCACGGATTCGATCCGTATCCGTACATCCTGCTGAACCTCTTCCTCTCGATGCTCGCCGGAGTGCAAGCGGCCGCGCTGCTGATCGCGGCCAAGCGGGCCGACGCGATCGCGTCCGAGATCGCGCTGCATACCGAGAAGAACACGGAAGAGCTCAAAGACCTTGTCAACGAGAACTACGAGCTCACGGCGCAGGTGAAGAAGAACACCGATCTCCTCGAGGAGATCCACCAGCACGTGTCTGCGCTGAGCCCTCATGCCGGTCCGTTTGCGGCTCCCGAGGATTCGTCGTCGTAACGGCTCGCTGCGGTCAGGAGCCCGACAACGCGCCCGCGACGTGACCGCGAGTCGCGCCAGGCTGCGCCTGCCGCGTGCGGATCGCGACGTCGAGCACCCGTAGGAGCGGAACGCCCTCGCACCCGGCTTCGATTGCGACGTCGGTGAGACGATCACGCAACGTCACGTCGCACAGCCGCTCGCGGAGCCCGAACCACAACCACGCGCCGCTCGAACGCGTCGGGCGAAGCGCCTCGAAGATCACGTCGTCGATCACTGGGATCAGATGCGGGCGTTTGCGCGCGAGCAGCTTGCTGACGGTCGCGTCCCCGAGCCCGTGCCGGTCTCGTAGCCAGTCCCACAGTCGCCATGGTTCCGTGAGGACCGGCGCCCCGTCGTCCCAGATGACCGCTTCGACCGGAATCCTTGCAAGCAGCACTCCCACCTGCGGGTCTTCCAACAACCAGGGGATCTGTTCGGGCGCCAGGCGCGCGTCGAGCATCTCCAGCGCCAGCAGGTCGGCCGCGGTCAGCCGATCCGGCGTGGGGTCGGGCTCTCCCCGGTGACCCAGGTCGTCGAAGAAGCCGCCCGTTACGGGACCAACCCCACGCACGGTGTCACCGTGCAAGTACGCGCGCACCGCCACGATGACATCGTCACCTTGGACGAAATCGCCGGGGTCGCGTGCAAGATACTGCTCCCAACTCACCGCCAAACGGTACCGGCGCGACATCGCCGGATGGTGGATCACGCAATTCTGCCCACGCTGCCGCGTGAAGTCGAGGTGACATGCCAATGACGCAGTGATGGACTCCGCATTTCAATCATTCGTTCCAACGCGTTATCCGTCATTCGCACGTAGACATTGTGAGAACGGCGTCGGCATCCCTCGGCACCAGGTGCTAATACCTCCCACGTGGCAGAGATCGCGCGCCGCACTCCTCGAGATGCAACGAGCATTCGCGCTGCGGCCGCCGTCCCCGGACGATTCCAACTGATGCAGCAGATGGGCCTGGGTATTCGCGGAGTCGCCGGGAGCATGCAGCGCGGGCGTCGGGCTGCGCGAGGGCTCGCGGTCGCCGACAGCCGCGCCTTCGTGCGTTCCCTCTTCCTCGCGTCGGCCGCGCGCCTGGACGTACTGCCATTTCTGAAGAGGAGCCGTCCGGTCTTGGAGATCGCTCGACGCCTGGGATGTCAGCGCCTCGACCGTCTGCAGCGGCTGCAGGCGTGGCTGTGGGTCGGAGTGGAGCTCGGCGAGCTGCACTGCCGCGACGGCTACTACCGCG
Organism: uncultured Burkholderiales bacterium; assembly: GCA_964548555.1. Lineage (GTDB taxonomy): Bacteria > Actinomycetota > Acidimicrobiia > IMCC26256 > JAMXLJ01 > JAMXLJ01. The sequence continues at coordinate 2,089 of CAZJSY010000020.1, read as the reverse complement.
TCCGCGGGCTTCGCTCCCGCGCGCTCGCCGGTGGAGATGCGTTGCTGGCCGCGTATTACCGCTCGATGCTCGACTACCAGACGGGCTCCTATGCCGACATCGCGGACCTCCTCTGTGACGCGACCCGTGGTCGAACCGACCTCGACGACCACACCGGCCTGATCGCCGAAGGGTCGGTCGCTGCCGCGCCGTTTGTCATCCCGTTCCTCCGATACGCGCTCGAGGCGGCCCAGCCCGCGCGGATCCTCGACGTCGGTTGCGGGACCGGCCTCTACACAGGCGCGCTCCTCGAGGCGGACGCGGACGTACGGGTCGACGCGATCGATCGCTCACCGGCGGTCGTGGAAACCGCACGCGCAGGACTGGCGGAATCTGGATTGGTGGACAGGGCGACCCTGCACGTCGGTGACATCCGCGAGTGGCGGCCCGGCGACCACCCGAGATACGGCGTCATCACGTTGATCAACAACATCTCTTCCTTCCACGAAGACGAGCGACAAGCGCTCATGCGACACCTCGCGTCGTTCCTCGAGGAGCTGGGTACGTTGATCGTCGTCACGATGACCGTGCCCGGATCCGTCGCAAGTGCGCACCTGAACCTGCTCCTCACGTGCCAGCGCTCCCCCGCATCCCTGCCCAAGAACGGCGACGTCGAGCGTGAGCTCCTCGACGCGGGTTTCACGCGACTCGACGTCGCAAATCTCGTCCCCGACGAGCCGTTCGTCGGCATCGCCGCCCGCCGGTGAGGCAGAACACCACGACGTGACTGTTCGGCGGTTGAGGCGTTCGATCCCGGCGGTCGTCGCCGGTGTGACGTTCACGTTGACGGCGGCTGTGGCACCGGCATCTTCCGCCGCGCCCGTCACCGCTCCCGCGCCCCCGTCGACGCAGCCGTCGAGTGGGAGCTCCACGTCCTCCACCACGACCGCCCGGACGCCGTCGTCGACCACGACCACCATGCGACCCGCGTCCACCACGACCACCACGGCCGTACCGCCGCCCACTGTCGTCCCGCCGCTGCTGCCGGGAACGGCGACGACACGGACCAACGGGCCTCCCGACGTCAACGTCCTGCTGCCTTCGGACTCGCTCACCGCAGCCCAGGTCGAGCTCGATGCCCTGCTGCTCCAGCGCCGGCGGGATGCGAGTGAGGACGCGGCCCTCGTCGGTGCGATTGCGGCGGACGAAGCGCAGCTGGTCGCGACGCGCCGGGAGCTCGACGTGTTGGCGCAGCGACGGCGCAAGCGGGCGGCGCTGCTCTACCGCGACCTCGCCGACACGGTGAGCGTCGCCAAGCTCCTTCTCGACTCGTCGGTCGACCCCGAGAACCAGAACGTGCGGCGCCTCGAGCTCGCGACATCGGCCGATCGTGACGAACAGCGCCGCACGAGAAGAGCCGAGCACACGCAGCGCGACATCGGGGCGCGGCTTGCACGCGAGCATCGGCGCCGGGACGAGCTCGCGAAGCAGATGGGAGATACGGACGCGCGCATCGCCGGCGTGATGGACAAGCTCACTGCGGCCGTGGCGTCCATCTCGCTCGTGGGAGCACAGATTCCCGCGCTGCCGGCCCCGAACGCGCTCGCCCTCGCCGCTCGCGACGCGCAGCTCGCGCTCGGTGCCGCCGACAGCGCCCAGCAGGGCGCCGCCATCGCGGCCTACGCCGCCGGCGCGGCGCGCACGGATCCCGCGCTCGCGCAGGCCGCGTCCGCCGCCGCCACGACCGCCGCGGCGGCGCAAACCGCGTACGTGCGCCGGCGGTCGACCCTGGCGCGCCTCGTCGGCCAGGCCCTGCACGGGGACGGTTCACCTCTCGACGCGGTCTGGGCGGTCACACCATCACCCGCACTCCGCGCCGTCCTCTTCGCCCTGTCGCAGGTCGGCAAGCCGTACGTCTACGCGACCGCCGGCCCCGACACCTACGACTGCTCGGGACTGACCAAGCGCGCGTGGGCCGAGAGCGGGATCGGGCTCCCCCACTTCTCCGGCGCGCAACTGCACGCCGGTCTCCCCGTGGCGCCCCCTGCAGTTCGCCCGGGCGATCTGCTCACGTACGGGCCCGACGGCTCGGAGCACGTCGTGCTCTTCA
>CAZJSY010000019.1:0-38463 GCA_964548555.1 uncultured Burkholderiales bacterium | reverse complement strand
GCTGGACCGACCAGTTCGGCGTGACGAGACAGAAACTGTCCCAACGGTCCCGCCACGTCTGTGCCACTCGAGACCGCTCGAGCACCGCATGCTCAACGCCCAGTTCCGTCAACTCGTGGCTGACCGCAAGGCCTGCCTGCCCACCCCCAACGACTAGGACCCGAAACCGCTCTTCCATCAGTCGACCGACAGTACCGACCATCCAACCGCGGCGCTAGAAGCGGGAGAACGAGCATGAGTATCAGCGGGGCCCGGTTCACGTGAGTTGCCGACGGGCCCGGTCGTGCGCAAGGGGGTGGGTGGTGAAGATGGGTACTCCGGGTTCGGCGTGCGCGATCCGACAACCGGGCGAGAGCACCTGACCGAGCTCGCCGACGTCCTGCTTGAACACGAAATCGAACGGGTGGTCATCGTCGGACTCGCGAGGGACTACTGCGTCAAAGAAACCGCGCTCGACGCGGTCCGCGCCCGGTTTGCGACGACGGTGCTGAGCGACGGGGTCCGGGCGGTCGAACGCCAGCCCGGCGACGAGATCCGCGCCCTCGACGACTTGAGCCAGGGCGGTGTGCGCGTCGCGGTCTCCTGACGTCATCGACTGAGGAGCTCAGCGCACGCGCCACGCCCGTCACCGATCCCGTCGAGGTCGACCAAATCGTCGACAGGTTCCGTGCGAAGCACGGCACCGAGACATCGCCCAGAACTACTCCAAGCACGAACCTCCCAGTGGTTGCCCCCGGCTCCGGTGGACGGCTCTCCAAGGCCGAGGGCAACTCGCGTGTTGCCAGCCGCGTACATTTGGCTTATTGCGACGGTTGAGTAGGACCGTCACGCCAGTTATCGGCGGGCCGGTCATCCCGCCTTGAGTCATCCCCGCCCCGTGCCGTCAGCGCTACTTGCTGCACAAGGGTGAGCAACCGGTCGGCCTGGCACACGAAGAGGTCGTCGCTCGAGTCCGACATAACCATCTCATCGGCGCGCTCACGGGCGGTGTCACAGTTTCGCCGCAAGATGGGCCGAACGACCTACGTGACACACACGCCGCGGCGCCGACATATGAGTGCGGCCGACGTCCGCGCCGCACGTACCAAAGGAGAGACCACGCAATGAAGCGTCGTTTCATGCAAGTCAGTTCCGCCGTCGCCACGCTCACCGCCTTGGTCGCGGTGCTGGGCGCAGGCTGCAAGTGGGGCTGAGCCTCAGCAACGGCACGATGCCCCGGACAGCGCGGTCCGGGGCAGCTGCCGTATCCGGGGCGGGAGCGGGGCCCGGCTCACCCGGGAGCGAGTTAACGACACCAGCGGCCGGCAGGGTGCCGTGCCGTCACCGGGCCAGCTCCCGCTACGTGGATAGCAGGCCGGTGCAAGTCGCTCACTCCGTCGAGTCCGGCCCGTCGAAGAGGATGGAGTCCGCCTGCTGATACGCGGCAATCGCGAGTAGGTCGCCGCAACGCCGGACACAGCGACCACAGATGGCTACCTCGCTGGGCGCGTAGACGATTCGGCGTTGTTCGCTGGCGTTGCCGACGGCCCCACAGAATGAACAGACCATCGCACGACAACGGTCGCGCCCTGAACGGCGCACAACTAGGGCCGTTAGTCCCTAGAGCGGGGTCTAGGCGTCCGCCGTCCGTAGGCGCTGACGATCGTGTTGTAAGCGGCGACGTCGACACCGCGGTCGAGTACGCCGGGTTCTACTACTGCGATCTCGCCTTCGACGCGGTCGGCCTCTCCGACGCGGCGCTCGGCATCCAGCGCACGCGGGTCGAGTTCTCGCCGGCCGGGTACAAGAACAGCCTCGAACGGGCGCTCGTCCGGGCGTTCGGCCGGGAGAACATCACGCGCGGCAACCGGGCACTGCACATCCGCAACCGGTCGACGACCCTGCCCGCCGACGTCGTCCCGTGCGTGTCCTACCGCCGACACGACGCCATCGGCGGGTACTCCGATGGCATCAAGCTGTTCCCGGACTCGGGCTCACCGATCACCGACTGGCCACAACAGGCATGAGGCTGTAGCGGACGTCGTCGTGCAGGATCCACCGTTGCTGGCGGCCGGTCCGGGTCCGCTGCAGGCAGGATCACGAGGCCGTGTCGACGCACTTCCAACGGGACGTCGGACTGCACCAAAGGCTTCGGTTGTGTGATCGACGGCGGCTGGTTCCCGAGAGTTAGGTCAATTCCGGCTTCCTCGACGTGTCGATCACGTTCCCGCCAGTGATGTTACGGACGAGCGGCGGCATGGCCGCCAAAGCCGCGTGGCCGAAAATGGAGCGCGTGCCAAAGCCCGGCAAAGAGACTAGAAATGCGCCAGGTACGGGCAAAGGGGCGCGGGTGGATTCGATGCAGTCCACCGCGGGGCGCTCGAGATCTGGGCGTTCCCTGGTGCATGTCGGCATGCTGCTGGCCGGGCTCGCGTTCGCGTCGTGGTGGACGTCGCACACCATCCTCGACACCGCGCGCACGCGGCGGGTGACCGATGCTGTGATCGGAAGCGTCGAGCTACGTCACTATCTCGCGAAGACGCTCTCGCCCGTCGTCAGCCAGTCGGTCCCTGCGCCGGCATTGAGCGCGGCGACGCAGGCCGCGCCGGGCGCGTCGTCGACCGCGCAGCTCTCCGAACAACTGACGACGGTCCTCGACCGTCCCGAGATCCGCGCCAGGCTCGACCAGTTTGTCGTCGACGCGCACAAGCTGCTGATCGGCCAGAGCACGACGCCCGCAGTGCTCGACAAGAACACGGTGATCACGCTGGTACACGCGGCGGCCCCGACCCTCACGCTGCAGGAGCTGGCCACGCTCCCGCCGGTGAAGGTCGACGTACCTCATGTCGGGGCGCTGTCGACGGGTCGAAGGGCATTGCAGAACCACTACTGGCTGTACGCGCTTGGAGCCCTCCTGTTCCTCGCCGCCGCCGTCGCGACGACCAACGACCGTCACGCCACGGTCAAGGTGATCGGCCGATGGCTGCTCGGCATCAGCGTGGCCCACCTGATGGTCTTGTGGTTGATTCCGGTCGTCGTGGCTCCGCAGGTGAGCAACAGCCCGTGGGTGAGCCTGGTCGCGTCGGTCGCGCGCGCATTGAACGCGGGCATCCTCACCGGGCTGGTGCTGTTGGCGGTCGCCGGTCTGGCTTGCCTGTTCGTCGACCTCTTCGTGCCCGCACCCGGGGGCAGAGGCTCGGCTGTTCCGCGTGGAGCCACTCAGGAGCCCTGACGGGTCTCCGCTTGCGCCTGTTGAATCGTTGCCCTCGCGGCTCTCGTGGCGCTGGGTGGGTTGGTCACCGTGCCGGCGAGCGCGATGCAACCCAGCGGTGGCGACGCGAAGTCGGCGGCGGCCGCTGCGCACAACGCACCGGCCGCAGCCTTCGCAGCGGCACACCAGGCCGGCCCGGCCGGACACGGTCTCGCAACCGCGACACGTCACGCGTTCATGAGGGGGCCGTCGCCATGCTCATCGGTGCCGCGCCCCTCCTCGTGGGTGCCGTCTACGTAGCACTTCGGGGAAGCGGCGCCGCCACGACTCAGCCGGCCACCGACGAAGAGCTAGACGACTCGGGCGTCAGGAACGCGCTCGCCGTGTTGACACGACGGAGCGCCTGATCAACAGGCGCGCACGCGCCCGAATGTCCACCGAATCTTTCGAAGACAACGAGTCGAGGTGACCCAGATGACATCCATCCGGAGCCGAAATAGTGACGAGAGGCGACGGAGTCGCGCACGTGGAAGCGGCGTGGGAGCGGCGTCCGTCAATCTGCCTTGTTGCACGTCGCCCAAGAAGATCACGTCTTCGGGAGCGGTAGGGATCCGGCCGCGATGCGCAGCAGGCGGTGGATCGCGTCGGCGACGCCGGTCGGCGCGCCCGAGGATGGCGAGCCGCCCGGGTGTTGCGGCGCGATCCGCACGCGCAGCGCGCCCGGTCGGATCGTGAAATGCAGCGGTGGGTTCATCTTCATGGCCTCACCGTCGATTCCGATCGGCACCGGCGCGTCGGCGTCGACAGTCAACTCGGGCACTTGCCAGCTCGACAGGATCGGTGCGCGCCGACCTGCTGTGTCCGGGTCGGGCGTCGACACGATTCCGAGCACGCCGCGGTCGAGTCGCGGACGGGTTCCGGGCGCGACGAGGCCACGGAGCCGGTAGGGGTTGTTCGACACGAGCAATACCGCGGCGGAACGATGCATGGTGCCGTCCGGCGCCGTCCAACGAAAACCGTGCTCGGCCGGGGGCTCCGGGCCGACGACGTCTGGCACGGTGTCCAACAAGGTGCGGAGCTTCGCGTCCCGGTACGCGTCGCGTTGGACGGCTGAGGCGTAGACCCCGAGCGAGACGTTGTTCACGAACACGCGTCCGTTCACCTCGGCGAGATCGACGCGGCGTTCACGGCCGTTCACGAATGCGTCCAGCGCACCCACAACGTCATTGCGGTTCACGCCGAGGTCGAGCGCGAAGTGATTCCGTGTCCCGGCCGGGATGCAGGCGTACGGCAGCTTGTGTTCGGCGGCGACGCTGGCGACCAGTGCCTGTGTGCCGTCACCGCCCGCGGCCCCGAGTGCGTCGGCGCCGCGCGCCACAGCGTCCTTCACGAGCTGCAGGAGATCGTCACCCGGCCGCAGCTCGATCGCTTCGATACCGCGCGCCTTTGCTTCGGCAGCAAGGTTGCACGCGGCCGCCTTGCCACCGCCGGATCGCGGATTCCACACCAGAACCGCGTGCTGCGGCGGCGGCGCGGCGAAAAGCTCCGCAACCGGCCGGAACGCGCGGCGAATGGCAAACGCCAGGGCGGCCAGGCAGACCGCTTCGAACGCGAGCTCGCCGAGGAGCCGCGCCCACACGAGCACGGCGATCACCGCGACGACCAACACGCCGCCGACGACGCTCAGGGCGATCCGCGAAGCGCCCCGCCGACGGATGGCAGCGAGTAGGGCGGCACCGCTCATACCGAGCAGCGCGAAGGCGATCAGTCCCCTGGCAAAGCTTCTGACGACCGACACCGTGACCACGACGAAGAGCAAGGCCGTGATGCCGAGCGCGGCGATCGCGGCGAGTCGCGAGACCGGGCTCGGGCGGCCGGTGATGGCGGTCGTGCTGATCGGCACAACGTCACCCTAGGAAGGCCGGGCGAACGCTGAGGCTCAGGGATGCGCGGTGATGAGCCGGCCGGCGACGTCCTTGACGGTGTTGGACGGGATCGCGAACCCGATGCCCGGCGCCTCGCTCACGCCGAGGTTCGGATCCTTCGCCGCGAGCGTGGGGACGCCGATCACCCGCCCGTCGATGTCGACGAGTGCGCCGCCGCTGTTGCCGGGGTTGATGGCCGCGCTGGTCTGCAGGACGTGCAGCGTCACCGACGAGCTCTCGGCCACCGTCCGCTGCGTCGCGCTGACGATGCCTTCGGTGACCGTGCTGTCGAGCCCGAGCGGGCTGCCGATGGCGCTCGCGACATCACCCGTCTGGAGGGCGTCGGAGTCTGCGAATGTGGCCACTCGTGCTGCGCCGTTGCCGTTGGTGACCCTGACGACGGCCAGATCGTTCGATGCATCCTTGCCGACGAGTGATGCGTCGCTGCCGGTCCCGTCGAACCAGGTCACTTGGAATTGTGTCTCGCTGCCCACGACGTGCGCGTTCGTGACGATGTCGCCCCGACCGTCGTACACGATGCCGGAACCCAACCCCTTGCTGGTCGAGACCTTCACGACCGACGGACGCACGAGTTTGACGAGGTCGCGGAAGTGCTGCTGCAACTCCTGCAGAGTCTGCGAGGGGCCCGGCGGGAGCGTCGCGGCAGAGGTCTGGATCTGTCCCGATGATCGGGGTGCTGTCGTCGTCGTCGACGACGAAGACGAAGCGCCCTGGCTGCTACTGCCAGTGCAGCCCGCGACGAAGAACACCAAGAGGACGACGAGGACGCACGCCGGAGCGCTCAGCAGCGCGCCCCGGCGCGACGCCCGGCTGTGTCGCAACGTCATGAGCGTTACGGCTCGATCATGAGATGGTTGACCACCGAGTCCACTCCGGGTGCGGACCACGCGGTGTCCACTGCTTCTCGCATCGCGGCGTACGAGCCCACGGTGCCGTCGAGGAAGAGGGTGTGGCCGTCGTTGGTGACCTTGATCTTCGAGTTGTCGATGATCGCACTCCGGCCAAAGGCCCTGTTGATACGATCGGCGATGTCGCTCGGGATCGGTTCACTCGAGATCGCTATGAGGTTCTCGACACCGAGCACTCCATCGACGCGACTTACCGCGAATTCGGCGGCCTGACGTTGGGCGTAATTCCGCACCTGGCCTCGCAACTGCACGTGGCCGCGTGTGACCGTCGGCGTGACGGAACCCTTCGGGACGAAGCGGTCGTGATCCAGCGCGTCGACACACGCAGAACCGACCTCGCGGTCGTTGATCGCTTCACCGGCGAGCCCTACGAGCAGCTCGTTGTCGACAGCCTTCACGCCGCCGACGGTCCATGTGTCCTCGTACGCCCGCAGCTTGTCGTAGTACGTCGGAACCGAACCGGTCAGTTCGACGTGCCCCTCGTCGGCCTGCACCACGATGCGTGAACCGTTGAGTACGGGATCCCAGTCCAGAGTGTCCCTCACATCCAACTCGAGCATCTTGTTCGGCTTGTGCATGCCCTTCTCCTTGTTCTCGTCTGCGGACGTCAGGCGTTGGTGAGCTCGTCGAGCTCCATGTGCGCGAGAGCGTCGTCGAGCACCGCGTACTCCGCCTCTTCGATGGCCGCGTAAGCGAAGGCGATCGCAAACTCAGCGTCGTCGTCGGCCTGGTCTGCCGCCTTCTGTGCAGATTTCAGGTTGTGCTTCGCGCGCCGCTCCTCGACGCTCTTGCGGACACCCGCGAGGTGCTCGTTCCAAGACCGCTGCACACTGTCCCGCTGGGCGGACATCTGTCCCTTGCCCGCCTGTGCGCGTTTGCGGAGCGAGTCAGCTTGTGCCTCGGCGGACTCACGCGCCGTCTTCACGTCCTGCTCGAGGTCGGTCTTCGCCCTCTGCCTTGCGGCTGCAGCGCGATCTTCGAGCTCTTTCGCCCGCTTGGCCAGCGTGGTCAGTTGATCCGAGAGTGCCATGGTCAAAGGTTCCTTTCTTCTCTTCAGTGGCTTGCGGCTCGTCACAAGACGGAGCAGGAGCAGCTAGGAAGATTCCGGTGCTATTTGCAAGGTACGGATGGTGACGATCGTCGAACAGAGCACGACCACCACTGCGTCGACAACCGTGTTCATGTTCATGGCCTTGCAGCCTTCGTACGTCTCTTACGACGACGACCTGTCCTCATGGAGCACTCACCGGGGCAGGGCCGGACCGCTCCCGCGACTGGCCATCGGGACCACGACGGCTCAGCGTGTCGGCCTCTTGGTCGACCCGCGACATCGACTGTCCGAGGCGCTTGATGTCGAAGGCGAGGATTATCTGGGCAATCCCCAAGATCACGCTCCACAAGCCGACGCTGAGGACCGCTACGACGAGCGTGAGATGCGGCCGAGCCAGCAACCAGAAGGCGAGCAGTTCTTCGATGATGCCGAGCGCGAGCAAGAACCCCCAATACGGCAGAACATTGCGCCCGCTGATCGCGCCCGCGATGGTGACGATGCCGATGAACAGCACATACCAACCGATCCAGAACGCGACGACGTACAGCGTCGGCGACGGCCAGGCCAACACCGCGACTCCGACGACGGTCTCGAGGAGCCCGAGCGCGATCGACCAACCCCGAGCGGACCCGTCGATCGGAACGCCGAACCATGTGGTGAATACGCCTCGGCAGATCAGGAAGATGCCGATGAAGACGGCGAGGTCAGCAAGAGTCCAATCGATCGACAGGATGATTCCGCCGGCGACGATGCTGGCGATTCCTGATAGGAGGAGGACCCACCAACCACGCAACACACTGCGCACTTCTCGAGCGCCCCAGGAAATCTCTGCGAACGGGTTCATCGCGGTCACGGCTTCGTCTCCTCTCGGTCGAACACGTCGAGGATGCGCCTGATCAGCGAGGGGTCACATCACGCGCCCACGTGTTTGTGACTCGAAGGTCCTGCCGACTCCTGGCCGTGGCACCCACGCGCGCGGTTTTTCGGGGGAGGACGTCGCGCTATTCGTGAGTGCCGCAGGGCCAGGAGCGGTCTGCCGGTGCCGGCGGATGCAGCGGCCTCGACAGCCGTTCACGCGCTCGGCTCGTCGGGTGGTCGGGGTGGGCGGGACGCGGCCTCGACGACTCGTGCGAGCTCGATGCGCGAGTTGATGTTCAGTTTGTGGAAGATGTGTCGCAGGTGTGTGTCGACGGTGTGGTGCGAAAGGAACAGGCGCACTGCGACCTCGCGGTTGGTCAAGCCCTTCGCGATGAGATCGGCCACGGCGAGCTCCGTCTCGGTCAGGCTCTCGCGGCCGAAGATCGGTCGTTCCTGTGGCCGGGGTGTCGTACCGGTCGCGCCGAAGTGGATCAGCGCCCCGATCAAGCCTTCGCTGTCGCGAAGCGGCTCGACCGAACCGACCACGCAGTCCCCGCGCCGCGAGACGAAGGTGGTCGGAGTGGGCTCGCCGCCGTCGGCCGCGCGCGCGGCCGTCTTCCACAACGATGGCCCATCGGGCTCACCGAACAACCGGGCGGCGGCTGCATTTCGTAGCAGGATCCGATCGGCGACGAGCACCAGCGGGCCGCGGGCGCGCCGGCGAGCGCGCAGGAACGCAGCGGTGAGGACCCGTTCGTGCACCGACCACCGATCGAGCAGGGTCTGCTCGATGTCGCGAGCGCCGTGGCGAGCGACGGGCAGCAGCAACGGATTGGCAGCATCTGCTTCACACACGAGCGTGAACGCGCCGAGAAGCTGGCCGCTTCGCTCGTCGCAGATTGGAGCCGACGCAGTGGTCAGGGTCTTGGCCGCATCCATGAAGTGTTCGCGCCCGTCAACGATCGCTGGTGCACGTTGCTGCGAGGCGATGCCGATGGCATTCGTTCCGGCAGTGTCCAGGCGCCATACGAAGCCCGGCGCGAGCCGGGCGTCGTCGAGCCTGCGGAGTGACACTTCGTCCGGGCATCGCCGCGCCACGACCGTCGCATCGTCGTCGCTCAGCACCATCGCCACACCGCTGCCGTGCAGTTCCCGGCACAGCCCGTCGAGCAACGCGGTGCTTGCCCGTACCAGCGGCCCCGCCGCGTCGGGGAGGTCCTTCCGTGGCAAGTCGAAGCAGTCGGAACGCAGCCCGAACTCACGGTGCGCGCGCCACGAGGCGTCGACCGCGGGACCAACGCTCGGGGTCCGGTCGCGGTACGAACGCGCTCCACTGACGTCACGTGACAACATAAAGCAACGGTACGAACAACGCCTGCCGGTCGCATCTCAGGAATCCACAGTCCGGGGGCCGATCTCTTGCACACGCCGGAGCGATGCGCGAGTCCGAACGAAGGCGTCGTGGAGCGCACCCACGGAGGGTCCTACGGCGCGCACGGATCGTGGGTGGATGTGCAACCTGAACTCCTCGTACAGAGGAAGAGCTCGGTGGACGTTGTCTGACGCCTCGAGCCCGACGACAGTTCCCGCCGACACGCGCCCTTCGCGCCGCGTCCTCTTGCTGACAGCCGCGGTCGCGCTCGCCAATCTCCTCGTGTTCGTCGTGATCGCCGAAGATCTCTTTGACGGTGGCGGGCTCATCTCGAGAGACCATGCGGTGCTGCGCTGGTTCGTCGACCATCGCACGCACGGGCTCATCCAGGCCGCCAGGGTTGTGAGTGACGTCGGGAGCTTCGTGCCGCTGGCGATCGTCGCGGTGCTCATCGGCATCTGGTTGTGGCGACGCGGATGGCGATTGTTCGTGGCAGCCATCCCACTGGTCTCGGTGGCGCTCGGAAGCATTGCATCAACCGTCGCGAAGGCCTCGTTCAACCGGGACCGCCCGCCCGTCAGGTTTCGTGCCGCTACGGTCACCCTCGCAGCGTTTCCATCCGGTCACGCGACGGACGCCGCAGCCTTCTTTGCGGCTGCGTCGTTGACCCTGGCGATTACGGTCGTGCGCCGTCCCATCGAGCGAGTCGCGCTCGTCGGCGCCGGGCTGGTGCTCACCGTGCTGGTGGGCGTCAGCCGCCTCGTGCTGGCAGTCCACTGGCTTTCCGACGTCGTCGCCGGATGGGCGCTCGGTACGGCGGTTGCCGTCACTGTGCTCGTTGTTCTTTGGTGCGTCGCGACCCGTCGCGACGAGGAACCTCGGTCTTCCTGAGGCGGACACTCTTTTCCGGCGGGCCACGCTCATCTTGGAGGTCGGTCGCCGACGGTGGTGCAATCTCGTGTTCCTGCGCATCGGGTGAGGTCGTGAGGGCGCGGATCACGCCGACGATCGGCGTCGCGAGGAGGCCTCCGACGAAACCCCCGAGCGATACGCCGACGAGCACGGCGATGAGACTCGTCAACGGTGAGATGCGGACAGCACGGCCGACGATCAGCGGATGGATGAGGTGGTTGTTCGTCACCATGTAGACGAGGAACAGGCAGCCGCAGATGATCGCGGTAGGAAGACCTCTGGTCAGCGCGAAGACGAACAACGGCAGCCCGGCGAAGAGTCCTCCTACTTGGGGTATGAAGCTCCACAGTGCCGCGTTCGCGGCCAGCACGGGAGCGAGGGGCACCCGGAACGCCAGCGCGATCACCATGACCACGGCTCCTTGCAGCAGAGCCGAGAACGCCGACCCTGCGGCGTACCGCCCCACCGTCTCGTACATCAGTGAGCCGAGTCGCTCGACGTTGGCCCGCCGGTCGGTTGGCAAGAGCGCCTTGAACTTGTTCGCGAGGGTGGGGCCGTCGAGCAGGGCTGCCACGGCTGCCAGCAGCATCCAGCTGCCGGTGAGCAGCGACTCTCCGGCGGTCCGAGCAGCGCCCCGCAACGACTTGTCGTGCGTTGTCAGAAGGTGTGGAAGGTCGTTCAACGCGCGCCGGATGCGATCGTCGAGATGTGACTGCCGGATGCGCTTTCCGATGAACGGGGCACGGTCGAGCTGCGAGACGATCGCCCGTGCCTCTGCGCTCACATGGCGGCTCTGGTCCGCGACGCGCGGCATGGTGAAGACCGCGAAGGCAACGGTTGCCGCGAGGCCCGCAAGGACGACAACTGCGACGGCGACCTGGCGGCGACCACCGACCCGTTTCTGCACGACACCGACCACCCGATTGAGTGCGAGTGCGAGGAACAGCCCGACGATCAGTCGAGTCAGGGAGTGTGGGATCGAGCGCGTGAACGCGACGGCCACGACAAGGCCGAATGCCGTGGCGGCCGCCAAGACCAGTGACCGCGTGTCGAGCTCGACCCTCACGCGTGTCGACTCCGGCGCAGACGCTGATGTGCCCCCGGGTGTCGCCTCGGCGGGGCTGCTGGGTGGCTGGTCGGTGCGGGGTCGGGGACGAGCGCTGATCCGGAGGCCGTCCGTCCCCGCGGCGAAGAACGCCGCCGCCACGAGGAGCAGGAACGCGCCCATCCATCGCCCCAGCTCCAATCCCGCCATGACCGCGACGATCGACAGCAGCGGCCCCACGGTCACCGTGGGTCCTTCGATCCATCGGCGACGCGCGAGCTCAGCCGCCACCACGAGGGCCACCGAGCCGACGAGGGCGCCGACGCCCTCGAAGGTGCCCTGCCCGAACGCGAGAGCGACGACCCCCAGACCCGCGACGGCAATCCCAAACGTCGGGATGACCGCCCACAGCCCGACCCAGAGGCCCATCATGGCTGCGCCGGGCACATGGCACAGCAGCGCGAGGCCGCCGGCAGCAAGACCGGACGCGCCAGCCAGTACGAGTGTTCGCCTGATGTAGGCGCCGCCGGTGTGATACGCCGCGCACCCGGCCGTGTCCGCGGTCTCGCGCCACTCCGTGGGCAACCAGGCGACCAGCCTCCGGAACAAGGCTGGACCCCGAGTGATCATGAAGGCGCTCAGTGATGCGATCAGCATGAAGAGCCCGAGCTGCGACGCGCTGTGGAACGGGCTCGTGGTGCCGAAGATGAATCGGGCCGGAATGTCCTTGATGGATGTTCGGACCCGAGCGACGACATGGTCTTCGACGAGGAAACGCCGGAGCGCGTTGCCCGGTGCAAGGTGCTGCTGCAGGCGCTCCAGTCGGTCGGGAACGGCGCGGCGGAGTTCCTTCGTTCCCGCGCTCAGCGCGCCCGCCTCAAACGCCAGGAAGGTGACGAGGCCGAGCAGGACCGCGGCGTACACGAGGAAGATCGCGAGACCGGTGCGCATCCGCCGGGCCAAGCGCAGCACGCCCGGCCGGACGAGGCACGCGACTGCGGCCGCGACCGCAAGGTCGGCGGCGACGCCCCGGGTCGCGGGCAGCGCCACGGCCATCGCGACCACCACGGCCGCAACCAACGTGACCTTGATGATCGTTCGCGGTGTGATCGTGACGATCAGGTCGCCCATGACGGGTCACCTAGGCCGCGGCCCCGTAGAACCTTCGCAAGGTGACCCACGGCGCCTCCTCGTCGCCGGCCGGCGTACGCGCCGGCGTACGCCGGCCGCGTTGGGTCAGCCTGATCCGGTCGCCGATCGTCAGCGGGCGGACGGCTCGGCGCGGTCACTCCTCGACCACGCCGCCGCCCGCGCCGAGCGGTCGTGAATCGTCAGGACTTCGTCGCCGCGGTCAGGCTGTCGGCTTCCATCCTTGCGAGCGTGGCCTCGAGCACGGCGTATTCGGCTTGCTCGATGGCCCAGTACGCGTACCCGATCGCGAACTCCGCGTCCTCCTCCGCCGAGGTCGCCGCTCTCTGCGCACTGTGAGCCTTGTGCTCGGCTTTCGCGTCGGCCATGTCGCTACGAACCGAGGCAATCTGTTCGTCCCAGCTCCGTTGGACGTCGCTCCACCACGCCGCGACGTTTCCCTTCGTCTCCTCGCCGCTCTCGCGCATTTGCTGGGCCTTTGTCCGGAGCGACTCGTGAGCACTTTGGACGTCGCTCTCGAGCTTGCCGCGCGCCTCGCTCCGGGCCGCTGCGGCGCGGTCTTCTGCCTGCTTGGCTCGAACGGAAAGCTGGGCCAATTGATCTGACAGGGCCATGGTGGGACTCCTCTCCTGGTTGCCGACGTCGTCATCGTGCGGCCGACCGTGGCGCGCGTACATCACGCATTCCCGTGTGTTGCGCATCGCGCGTGAGTGCGCGCCTTGCGCGCCGACAGCATTCGTACGGGATCACGTGATGTGGGTCGTGCGCCGACGGTGTTGAGTCATCGGACAGGAGCCTGTGGCGCGCGAGGAACCGACCCATGATCGAACTGGTGATCTTCTTCACGTTTTTCGGACTGCTCGTGATCGGAGCCGCCGTCACTGATGCGCTCGGTGTGCTCCCAAGCACAGCGGAGCTGGAGGCCCAGGACCGTGCGCGTTGGGCCCGGATCCAACGCGACGCGGAATCGACCGACGGGGGCGCCTCGTAGCCGTGGACTCCGGGCCGGTGCCGCCCTTCAGGTTGGGGCAGTCGTATCCGTGGACACGTCGACGCCCGGATAGCGGTGGCGGAATGCGAACCAGGCGATCAGACCTGCCGGCAGCGAGAGCCAGTACGAGGCGAGGCGGTAGGCGAGTGTCGCGAGGAGTGCCTGTCGCGCCGGTATCCCGGCCAGGGTGAGCATGCCGGTCAGACCGGCCTCGACGACGCCGAGTCCCCCGGGTGTGACAGGCACCATGCCGAGGATCTTCGAGGCCGTGAACGCGAGCAGGACGAGGCTGAGCCGAGGCTTGGTGTGCAGCCCGACGAGGACCGCGACGAGCGACAGATAGTCGAGCGCCCACATCGACGTCGATGCCGTCAGGGCGCCACGCCAATGGTTGCCGAGGACCGTGCGTAACCGCTGCCGTTCGTCCTCGATGCGGCGAGCGGTGATCTCGGGACGCCGGAGGGCTCGTGCCACCCGCTCGACCAAGCGCGCCAGCGCGTGCGACGCCCGGTCGTTGGAGAGCAGCACGGCAGCGATGCCGAAGAGGAGGACGAAGACGATCGCGCCGCCTACCGCCACCGAGACGAGGCTCCTCGGCGCGGGCGCTCCGACCAGCGCGGCGACCACGGTGACGATCGGCAGCGCGAACAGGGTCCCGAGCGAGACGAGGGTGCTGGCCGCGACGGCACCCCCCGCGGCGTCCGGCTCGATTCCCGCAACCCTCCACATCCTGTAGTTGAGTCCGACGCTCAGGGCGCCTCCTGCAGCGGGAACCACCCGACTGACTGCGTTCGAAGCGAGGCTCGACGTGAACGTGACGAAGGCGGGAGTGCCAGGCAGCACTGCCCGGTCGAGCTCCGACGAGCACCACCAGCTTCCGAGCTGGAGCAGCGCGGACAAGCCCAGTCCCACCCATCCGACGGTCTTGATGCTGGGCAACTCCGACCAAAGGTTGACCAGCTGTGGAAGCAATCCGTAGAGCACGAGCGCACTGACGAGTAACTGGATCGCCCGCCAGGCCCAGGAGCTCCAGAACCGCTTTCGAGTCCGGCGCGCCGGCGCCGACGGGCGTCCCACCGCGCGCTCGTCACGGGTAGCGATGCCGCATGGTGACGCGCGGGCCGGCGCTGCACGTCACGTGACCACGTGATTTGTCCCGGGCCTTCCGCAGCGGCGTGATGTGGATCAAAGGAGGTTGCGTCGGAACATGTCTCGCGTGGCGACCCAGCCGGGCAGTGCGGGCAGATACGTCACCACGAGCTGATTCATCAGCACGGCTCCGGCGGCGGTGGCGACCGGCACGTGGAGAGCGGTCAGCGCACCTGTCAGCCCGACGGTCGTGACGGCGGTGCCGCCACCGGCGACCGGCACGAGGGCCGCAAGCGCTCCGAGGCCGATGCTCAAGGCGAGCAGGGTCCAGAACGACAGATGGGCGTCGAACGCGATGAGGTCCGCCTGCAACGCGAAGGCGTACAAGACGTACGCTCCGACGTTGCCGGCGAGCAGCAGCGTGAGTCGCCGCGGGGACCGCACCACTTGCCCCACCGTGCCGGCCGCGCGGGCAAGTGGCTCGAGCGCCCCCTTGCGGGAGCGCTGCACTGCGAAGAGGATCCCGGCCGCGACGCCGACGACGAAGATGGCGCCGAGCGCGTACTGGATCGCAAGGTCGGCTCGTATCGACGGGAGGCGCAACGACAGACGGTCGGGAGCGATTGCCACCGCGAGGGCGAGCAGGCCCAGTTCGACGACCGTGCCGGCAACCGTGTTGACGACGCCGCCTGCGGCGATGGCCGACGCGAGGTCGATTCCCTGCTTCTGCAGGAACCGCACCTGTACCGCATAGCCACCGACGGTTGGGATGGCAAGGTTCGAGAACGACATTGCGACCTGACACTCGGTCGCGGGCCACAGCGCCAGCGTGCTGGGAACGCTGCCGATCAATGCGATCGCGAACGCGATGTTCGTCACCATCGAGAGCCCGAAGGACACGGCGAGCCATAGCCAGCTCGAGCCCGTGATCGCGGCCCACAGTGGCTCCGGGTCCTTACCAACCTGGCTGAAGAGCGCACCAAGGCCCACGAGCGTGCCGACCGCGAGGGCAACGTTGCGGGCACGGACCCGATGAAGTTCCAAGACCTTCGGAGGTTCGATCCCGCTGGCCTCGGCACCGCGCTCCCGCAGGGTCGTGAGCCTCTTGTTCAGCCCACGTCGAGGGACGTGCATGTCCCGGCGGGTTTCGCGATCGAGCGCTTCCGGCTGGAGCAGTGCCAGCGCGCCGACGAGGGCGTCCTGTCCGAGTGACCTCCTACACGACTCCACGGCCCTGTCGTCACCGACGAGGGCCGAAGTCGATGCCAGAAGCTCCGCGACGTCGCCCGCGCGACGGTGTTCCGACGCCGTGATGATCGCCTGTTCGAAGCCGACGATGGCCGGGCCTTCCGACGTCACGACCACGTGGCGTGCGTTCAACCGTCCGTGTCCGACCCGTGCCCGGTGTACGAGTGAGGTTTGGTGCCAGGTGGCGTCGAGCAGGTCGTCGGTGATCTCGCTTGCGTGGAAGGCCGCGAGCCGCTTGCCTTCGTACTCGCGCTCGACCAGGAGTGCGGCACCGGGACCCGCCTTGCCGACGACGATCACGAGGGGCACCCGGGCGTTGTTCGCGCGGGCCAGGGTCGTGGCGAGCGCTTGGAGCTCCAACTGATGCAGACGGGTCGCGGTGAGCGGTGGCCCGGCGTCCTTGTAGAAGACACGGCGAAGCAGCCTGGGCAGGAGCTCCGTGTCGGTCGTGTCGCGACCGAGCACCCTGATCCCGAGCCGCCCGCCTGCGTCTCGCGCCGTCATGAGGGTCGAGCCGAATGGTTGCTCACGCGTGAGACGGAGCCCGCGCGCGTCGACACCGAGCTGGGCAAGCGATGCCGAGACCTGCCGTGTCGTCGGCCGGCCGCCCGGTGACCCGAAGATCAGCGCGACGACCGCCGCGCAACCCCAACCCAGCACCGCGCCGGCAACGACGTCCCTCACATAGGCGGTGCCGAAGTACATCGGTGCGAGCGCTACGCCGGCGAGGAGCACGCCCCCGACGACGCGCGTCGGTCGGGACACATACGGCGCCGCGGCCGCGAGGATGGCGGCCACGATCGCGACACGCACCTGCGGGAAATGCGGCGTCGTTCCGTGCAGGCGCGTGATGACGTGCAGGCTCCGCGCCAAGGTTTCGTCGCGCACGACGAGCTGGGCCATGATCCGGCCGGCCGCCCACGCCGAAAGGCCGCTCAGGGACATTGCCAGGGCCAGTCGCCATCGCCGTGCAGCGAGGGCCGCGACGACCACGAGCCCGAGCGCCCACAGCGTTCCGGCGACGGAGATCGCCCGGAAAACCGGGAACAGTCCCGACGGCAACGAGTTGAAGAAGGTGAACAGCCCCTGCTCACCGCGCGGGACCGTGTTGGCGTTCAGGGAGAGGTACGTCAGCACACCGGCGGCCAGTGCAATCCGGACGCCGTCGACCACCCGGCGCTGGAACGGTTTCTCCGCGGCCGGTCCGAACGATTCCTCGCGCAACGTACGAAGACGTTGATTCACACGCTGGCGCATTTGTTCCGACGCGCGAGTCGCATCGGCGGTCGACTTCGCGACCGTTATCGGTTCATTGCGTAATCGAAGGTGATGCGTCGAACCGCTCCCGTCTGTCGTGCGAATACGGCGCGCCGAACGCCGCCACGAGCGCGGCCGCGATTCTCAGGACGCCCGCAGCACCTGAAGTGCCTGGGCAAGATCCTTGACGCCTCGAGCGTCGATCTTCTGACCGTGTGTGGACGACAGCTCCTGTGCGGGAACCAGGAACAGCTTTGCCCCCGCGTTGCGTGCCGCGATTGCCTTCTCGTGCACGCCGCCAACGGTGCCGACCGACCCGTCGGAATCGATCGTGCCGGTCGCGGCGATGCTTCGGGAACGTGCATCGTCGGTGTGGTCGAGCATGTCGCTGAGCGCCAGCGCGTACGCGAGCCCCGCGGAGGGCCCGCCGACGTCGGCCCTCGATCGGAACGTGACGTCGAACGGGAGCACGACGCGCAGGTTCTTCGTCTCCGCGAGCACGCCGATTCCGGTGCCGCCCGAGACCCCGGGGAGATGCGCGATCTTGACTCTGAACGTCCGCGTCGTCGCGCCGCGAACGACGGTGAGCGTGACATGTTGGCCGGCGGCGTGGCCCGTCACGGCGTTATGGAGGTCACTGTCAGTCTTGACCGGGATCCCGTCAACGGCGGTGATGACGTCGCGGGCTTTCAACACTGATGCTGCCGGCGAAGATCGGACGGTGCCGACCACCTCTGCGCCGCTCCCAGCCAGCGAAGCGGAGTAGCCCGCGGCGGTCGCCGCCGCCGCCGCTGCAGTCTTCTGGCTGTCCGCGAACATCTGGCGCTCGTAGCGATTGAGGTTCTGCACGGACACACCCGACGGGACGACGTCGCCAAGCGACAGCACCTCGCGGTCGCTGCGCAGGGTTGCGATGAACGTTTCGAGCGCGCTCGGCTGAGTGAGGCGCACGGAGGTCGCCAGGTACCTGCCCGTCGGTCGCTGCACCGTTGTGCCGGTCACGTTGATGTCGTCGCGGACGTCGAAGGCTTGGCCCGGGGAGACGACCACGTAGGGCGGGTGGTAGAGCGCGGCTGCCGCCACAAGGAACGCGAACGCTACGCAGAGCGCGATGGCGAACAGGCTGCGCCGATGGCCCGCGGGCGGCCGGCGTCGTTTGGGCCCGACCTCGTACGCGTGCGTCACGTCGGTTGTGGAAAGGATGCCGACGAGCTCGTTTCCCGTGTCGCCGTCGAGAACGACGGCACGCCCGGGTTCGCGTTGCAACGTATCGAGCGACGCGAGCATCTGGTCGTCCGGATGGACGACGGGCACTCGGTCGTCGGTGAGCATCACGTCTCCGACCGTCACCGAGGCGCGCTCCCGCCGCGGGACGGCTGCCGCGGCGCGCGTGGGCAGGAGCCCGAGGAGTTGGTGATGGTCGACCACCGGGTAGGCGCCGTGGGGGCTGCGCCGAGCGACGGTCCGGCTGAACTCGGCGATGGTCGTCTGCGGTGTGACCGAGATCGGATTTCGAGCCATGAGATCGCTGACGCGCATGCCGCCGACGGCCTGTTGGAGCTGGGCCGAGGCGCGTTCCTGCCGCACGGCTTCGAGCAGGAACCAGCCGATGAACGCGAACCAGAGTCCCGTGAGTCCCGATCCGGTAAAGACGCTGAGCAAGCCGATTGCGAGAAGGAGGTACGCGAACAACTCGCCGGCGCGGGCGGCGGCGACGGTTGCCCACAACTGGTCGCCCGTGCGCTGCCACAGGACGGCGTGGAGCAGGCGGCCGCCGTCGAGCGGAAGCGCCGGCACGATGTTGAATGCAAGCAGGAGAGCATTGATGCGGGCGAGGTAGTCACACACGCCGACGACACCGTCGGAGAATCCGGCCCAGCGGAACAGCTGCGTCAGCCCGAGAAATCCCAAGGCGAGCGCGGCCGAGGAGGCGGGCCCGGCCGCGACGATGCGGAACTCTGCGCCGGGTGTCGGGATCTCCCCTTCGGCCTGCGACACGCCGCCGAAGAGCCACAACGTGATGGACCGGACCGGCACGCCCTCTTGCAACGACCGCAGCGTGTGGCTCAGCTCGTGAACGAGGACGGAGCCGAAAAACAGCAGTGTCGCGACCAGCGCCATGCCGAGGTAGGTGGAGCCCGACAGTCGCGGATACGTCGCCGGAAAGAGGCTTGTCGCCAGCGACCAGAAGACGAGCACGAAGACCAGGAGCCAGGTCCAGTGGATCCGCACCGGGACGCCCCTGACGCGAAACAACTGCACCGTGCCTCGTTGCATCGGTCGCTCACCCCACCGGGGCCCCGCCGGCCAGATCGTCGGCGTCGGCTCGCGCGAGCTCGGCATCGAGCACCGCGTACTCGGCGACATTGAGGTAGTAGCTCGCGAGCGCGACCGCCGCCGCAGCATCCCGCTCGGCCATGTCCGCGGCGCGCGTAGCTTCCTCGGATCTGCGCTGGGACTGCCGGCGCTCGTAGTCGCTCCGCATCGTGTCAACCTGCCGCGCGACGGCCGCTCGGGTGTCCTCCCACCACTTCCGGCCGGTCGCGCTCACGTCGTGAACGGTGCGCTCGAGCGCGTCGATCTCGGCATCGATGACCTTCTCGATGTCGCGGCGCCGCTTCTCGAGCGTGCTCCGGTCTGCTTCCAGCGCGTCGGCAGCCGCATCCTCCAGCTCCTCGGCCCGAGCTGCGAGCTCCACGAGCGACTCCGACAAACGTCGCATCGCTGCCTCCGTTTCATACCCGGTCATCGCCATGGAACGCGCCGCACGCTCCATTGCCGGCACGCCCCACGTCTGCCGCTCACCGTACGAACCGACGACTCTGCGCGCATCACGCGACCACGTGATGCAAAGCGACGCGCACATCGGCGAGGCAGACGACACAACGCGGCGTCCGAATCCATGCACCCGCGCGATATTCGGCACGCGATCTTCCACCCCTGCACCCACTGTGAGGCCGCGCTGAGCGCCGGGCATATCTGACGCGACCCTTCAAGGCACGGAGCGCGTTCCGTGGTCGACGATCAGCGCGCGCGAATCGCGCCGTATCGGGTTGTCGGGACGAACGTCCCTGGTTGCCCTGGACGGAAAGCCCTGCTGCCTGACACGCTCATGACCGAGCATCGCAGGACGCGGGAGGGCTTGCAGATCGGGTGAGCAAGGGGGCCTGGGATGCCGTTGCACCGAGAGCAACCGGCCGTGGCATTGACGCAGCCAGGCTTGGTCGATCGCAAGGTGGAGTGCGCTGCGATCGACCAGCTCGTGGCCGACGCACGCAGGGGCTCGAGCGGCGTGCTCGTGTTGACAGGGCCGGCGGGGGTCGGCAAGTCAGCGCTGCTCGACTACGCGGTTGCGGGTGCGACGGACCTTGCCGTCTCACGCGTCACCGGCGTCGAGTCCGAGGTCGCTCTCGGTTATGCGGGTCTGCATCAGCTCGTTGTTCCGTTCCTCGATCATCTGCGGGAACTACCGGATCCGCAACGCCACGCGTTGGAGACGGTCCTCGGCATCACCGGTCACGATGCGCCGGATCAGCTACTGGTGGGTCTGGCGGTCTTGACGCTGGTGGACAGAGCGGCGCGCTGGCGACCGACGCTTCTTGTCGTCGACGACGCCCAGTGGCTCGACGACGAGTCGGCGACGATCTTGTCATTCGTTGCTCGCAGGCTCCATGCCGACCAGGTCGCGATGCTCGTCGCCGTCCGGGACACACCGGTCAGCGTGCCGAGTGCCTTCGCATCACTCCCTCAACTTACGATCGCCGGTCTGCCGGAAACCGACGCACGTGAGTTTCTCGCCTGCCTTACCGACGAGCCGATCGACGACGTTGTCGTCGATCGGCTCGTCGCTGATACGCAGGGGAACCCGCTCGCGCTCGTCGAGATCGTGAGGGCGCTGGCTCCGGACCAGCTGCTGGGCGAAGCGCCCCTGCCCGAACCTCTCCCGGTAGGTCGATTACTCCGGGATCGGCTTCTCTCTCGCGCGCGTCGTCTCCCGCCCGAGGCCCAGATGCTGCTGCTGCTCGCCTCCGCCGAACGGGCCGGAGACGTCCCACTGTTGCAGCGCGCAGCGACCCTGATCGGTGTGCGCTGGGACGAGGCTGTAACCAGCGTGGAGGCAAGCGGCCTGGCGACTTTCGCCCCGACGGTGACCTTCGGCCATCCACTTATTCGCGCTGCCGTCTACCACGGCGCCGCGCTGGCGGACCGACGCCGCTCACACCGGGCGCTCGCCGAAGCGCTGGGGAGCGACGCCGACGGCGAGCGGTACGCGTGGCATCTCGCCGCGGGTGCTGATCATCCGGACGAAGGCATCGCAGGTGCCCTCGAACTGGCCGCGCGAAGAGCGAAGGTTCGCGGCAAGACGCAGACAGCCGCAGGGTTTCTCGTGCGGGCGTCGCAGCTGACACCCGATCCCGCGCGCTCGATCGCTCGCCTGCTCGAAGCGGTACGGCTGCAGTCGGCGCAGCGTGACGCGGCGCGGGCGCAGCCGTTGCTCGATGTGGTCTTCACGCGAGTCCACAACCCGCAGCAGCAAGCCGAGGCGGAGTGGACGCAAGGCCTCATCTGGCTCGAAGAGGGCCGCGGACGCGATGCCATGCGGGTCTTGGCCCGAGCAGTGGCATCGATCGAGCGATACGACTGCGGGTTTCCGCTTGACGCACTCATCACCGCCGAGAATGCGGCACTCTATGCGGGCTCGCTTTGTGACAGTTCCCTGGTGCAGGCCATCGCGACGACAGCGCGCCGCCTGCTCCCGGAAGACGCCCCGCTCGCGCCGCCCGAGCTTCTCGTCAGAGGGGTCGCGGTGCTCCTCAGCGACGGCTACTCCGCCGCCGCTTCGACGCTTCGTGCCGCGCTCGAAGGGCTGAGACAGCAGATCGAGGCCTCGACAGCGAGCATGACACCAAGCCCACACGAAGACGCGAACATGCGGCATCTCCTCGCCGTGAACGCCGCCGCGGCCCTGCTCGACGACGCCGCGCTCGAAGCGGTAACTCGGTCATGGGTCGACTTCGGCCGCCGGACGCGGAGCTTGACGACCTTGCCGATCGCGCTCGACTTGATGGGTGTCTACGAAGTCTTCGCCGGGCGCTTCGGGACGGCGGAGTCCGTGACGGCCGAGGCGAACGACGTCTTGTCGTTCGCCGGGCCACGCGGCCATATTGGCGAATCAGGCGTCGGTCAGCTCTTTCTCTACGCGCATCGCGGCGACGAGGAACGGACACGCGCAACGGCACGGCTCAGGACCCAAGACGCGCGTGAGCGTGGGAGCGGTGTCGACCTGGATCAGTCGCACTATGCATTGGCGGTGCTCGACATAGGCTTTGGGCGCTATCCAGAAGCCCTCGAGCACCTGCGCCAGATCGACCACCACGACCCCCTGCCGTTCTCGACGCTGGCACCGCCCTTGCTGATCGAGGCGGCGGTGCGCTGCGGTGATCGTGCGACCGCTCACCATGCGCTCGAGCGATTCTCCGAACGAGCCACAGTCGCCGGTTCGGAATGGTCGCTGGGCCGCCTGGAGTGCGCACGCGCCCTGCTCGCGAGCGCCGCCGCCGCCGAGTCGCACTATCGCGCCGCTCTCGACCATCTCTCACGCTGCACCGTCGCATTCGACCTCGCGAGGGCACAGTTGCTCTACGGCGAATGGTTACGACGCGCACGACGCCGCCGAGAAGCCCGTGATCCCTTGCGCACTGCGCTCGAGTTCTTCGAGGCGATCGGCGCCCGCGCCTTCGCCGAACGAGCGCGGCTCGAGCTCGCGGCGACCGGTGAACATATCCTGCCGCGATCTGACGCGGCCCGCGGCGCACTGACGCCTCAGGAAGCGCGAATCGCGCGGCTTGTCGCAGCCGGCCGTACGAATGCCGAGATCGCGTCCGAGCTGTATCTGAGCACCAGCACCGTCGAATACCACCTGCGCAAGGTGTACCGGAACGTCGGCGTCACCACCCGCACCCAGCTCGCCCTCCTCGGCCTTCCGGAATGACAGTTCGGTATCACACGTCAATTCGGCAAGTCCTGAGGAACCAGCACGATGGGCCGGCGCGCGTGGTGCACGAGCTTCACGATCGTGCCGCCGTGCTCGTCCAGGAGTGAGCGCTTCGGTGCTCCGACGACCACGACATACGCTCCGACTGCGTTCGCAACGCGAAGCAAGGCATCAGCCGGATCACCTTCAACCAGCTCTGTGTCGTGAGGCACCTCGGCGACCTGGAGGACCTTGGTCCACGGCCCGTCGAGGAGTTGCCTCACATCGTCGAGGTGACGGTTCGTGTCGAACTGAAACGCCGATCCGGGCAACATGACCGCGTCCGACGCCACATGCACGGCTCGCACACCAGCGTCGACGTCGCGGGCAAGCTGAATCGCCCATTCGAGAGCGGATCGGCTGACTTCCGACTCGTCGACACCTACCACGATCGTCTTCATGCTGAATTCCTCTGCTCGAAGGGGCGACGACTGAGTGTCGATCAACTGTCGTGCGGCACGATCAAGACCGGCGTCGAGCCGCTGACGAGGAGGTGACGCGCCACGCCAAGGCCAAACTCCGGGACGTTGCGACGGCGGCGGCCGAGGACGATCAGTCGCGCGAGGTGATCGCGAAGATGATCGAGCAAACCCGAGGCAGGACTCACGGGGTCCGGGATCGCAACCGTCTCGACGCCCGGGAGGTCGATGTCCCCGACGCGTTGCGCCATCGCCGCGACGTAGACGTCCGGGTCGCCGGAGGGGCCATGATGACGGCTGAAATGCTCTGGACGGTCCAGGTCGGAGGGGACCGGTTCGAAGACGCTGACGATGCGCAGCCGCGCGTGGAACTGGAAGGCCCACGCCGCGGCGGTCACGAGCGGCGGTTCCGGATCCTCGTCGGGGTCGAGCGCTACGACGACGTCGGTGGCGCCGCTGTGCAGTGAGGCGCGCGGACCGACGACGACGAATGGACGAGAGGCGCGTTCGATCAGTTCCGGCCCGACCGGATGCAGGAGTCTCGCGCCCGGGACCGGCCAGTGGTGACTCGCGATGCACAGTACGTTCTCGTCCTTGGCCGCGACCCCGAGGAGGAGCTCGACGGGGTCCGGATCGACGACGATGTCGACCTCGGCCGCGATGGGGGTGTTTCCCCGGAACAGCTCGTTCGCGTACTCGACGTTGTCGTAGACCCACGGCAGCTCGGCATCACTTCGCGCGACCCCGATGACGTGAATCGTGGCATCACCCAGTTCGGACAACGAGCGCGCGACTGGCAGCGCTCGGACCGCGAACTCGGTCCCATCGAGTGGGACGACGACCGCGCGGAACATCTGGACCTCCGCGAACCTCGAGGATCCCGTCCTTGTAGGACTCCTGAACGCATCATGCAGGCGCACGACGACGAACACATCACGTGCTCACGCCAAAACGTCGAGCCACCCGCACCTCCGAGCTCAATCACGTACGCGCGTGATGCGGAGCCTCACCTCGGGGCGCAGAATCGACGAGTCCGGCCGGAGTTGGCGTGTTCGACCATACCCGTCTCGTTTCGTCGCGCCGGCGCCGTTCGAGCAGGGAGTCGACAGGATGCTCCAGACCGGGCGATGCGTGTAATCGGGAGGTCGCAAGGGCGCGTCGGGAGGGACGATGGAGAGTCGCAGTGTGCTGCGCGCGGCGGGCCGGGACGTCAGTCGATACTGGTGGCTCTTCATCGTGAGCGGGATCTTGTGGTTGATGATCTCGCTGGTGGTGTTGCGCTTCAACGAGACTTCGGTGACCACCATCGGCGTCCTCATCGGGGTGGTGTTCACGGTCGCGGCGGTCACGGAGCTCGTCGTGGCCGGCGCGATGAGCGGGGGCTGGATGGTGATCCACTGGCTCCTGTCGGTCGTCTTCCTGCTCGGCGCCATCTGGGGATACGCCAATCCGAAGGACGCGTTCTGGGCGCTTGCAGACGTGCTGGGGTTCATCCTTGTCATCTACGGCACGATCGAGATCACCGAAGCCGTGGCGAGCCGTCACATGAACGAGCTGTGGTGGCTCGGACTGACTGCCGGGATTCTGCTGGTCCTGCTCGGGTTCTGGACCGGTCAGCAGCTGTTGGAGGTGAAGGCGGAGCTGTTGATCTTCTACGTCGGACTCTTCGCGTTCTTGCGAGGCATCGAGCAGGTCGCGTTCGCGTTCTCCCTCCGCCACGCCGCCCGAGAACTCGAAGACGCCTGACCGACTCCTATTTCCGGCGAGCGCGGTGAGCTCTCCCTAGCGCTCGACGCGCCGAAGTGGAACGTGGCAACGCTCGGCTAGGGGCTGCGATGCGCTGGCAGAAACGCCGACAGAAAGCGGCGGCTATCGAGCAAACGTCGTTGGCGTCGCCCAGCGACGCGATCGTGCTTGCCATCGATGCGGCACTGACGTTCACGGCGACACGCGAGATCTGGAGCGGGGCGCAAGTGGTGTCACTCTTCGACATGCTGCTCTGCGCGACAAGGCATCATCAGGAGACCAAGACCACGCATGACGCGATCGAGGGCGCGACGTCCTTGTTCGCGCACCGGCGGCTCGTTTCGAGCGCCGAGCTCCGCGACAGGCTGCTCGACCTCCGGCTCACCGCGCGCCCAGCCCATGACGACGCCACTCCTGCGCCCGTCGTGCAGACCGCGCCGCCGTATCCGTTCGTTCGGGTCTGAGTAGGACCGCGGCCGCCGCCGCACCGAGCGCCCTTTGCTTCCGTACGTGGCGCGGCGCGATCGCTTTTGGTGGCGTCCTTCAGTCGCGGACCCTTGACTCCGGAGTGAACTGATATGTCGACGCGACGAGCGGACTGGGCGCCGCGCGCCTCCCGCGATATCCGGAACGGCCAAGGCGCGGGCCGGTTCACCGTTCCCGACGCGCAGATCGCGGTCAGCGCCGTAGCCGGCGGTCTTCTCGGGCTCCTCGGACTCCGCGAGCGGGACCCGGAACGAGTCGACGAAACCTCGGTCGACGAGCTCGCCGAAGCGATGCTTCGCCTGCTCGGGATCCGACCCGGCGAGGCACGGCGCCTGGCAAGACGTCCACTCTCACCGGGCGACACGTGGTAGACGGCCAAGAGCGCGCCCGGCCTCGCGATGAACGGCGTCAAGCGCCGGCTGCAGATGCGGCACCGCTCTCGGCCTCGACGATGGGAGCGATCGCCGCGAGGTGACGAGCGGTTGTCTCGAGGTGCAGCGTGAGCAGCTCGACGGCTCGCTCGGCGTCGCGTGCGAGCGCGGCATCGAAGATCGCCCTGTGCTCGGCATCGACGTGGGTGCGGGCCGGGCGGTTGGGCAGGCTGCCGGACCAGTAGCGGTACAGCTCCGATGCGTCGTAGAGCTGGCGTCGCAGACGTTCGAGGATCGGACTGCCCGCGGCCGCCGTGAGCGCCGCGTGGAAGCCGCCATGGGCTGCCATCCAGTCCGGGTTTCCTACTCCGTCGTCGAAGAACATCGGCGTGACCGCGAGCCGGTGGTGCGCCGCGACGAGGTTGACCTCCCACGTGAGGTCACCCTTGGCGATGGACTCCCGTACGGCCAGCGTCTCGACTTGGATCCGCACCCAGGTGAGATCGTGGAGGTGGTCGAGCGAGATCGACCGGACCCGAAAGCCACGTTGGGGCGTTGCCTCCACCAGATCCTCCGAGGCGAGCCGGGTGACCGCCTCCCGCACCACGGTGAGACTGACGCCGTACTGCTCGGCGATGTCGTTGAGCTGCAGGCGGGAAGACGGCAGACGGCGACCGAAGAGGATGTCGGACCGAACCGACTCGTAGACGTCTTCGGCGAGCGAGCGCCCGCGCCGTTCGCGTGCCATGAACTGACGATACCCCTCGAAAATCGATATTCAGGTGGACCCGAGTGCCACGTCGAGCGCGCGCAGGACTCCCGGGATCTTCTCCGCCTCGGAAGCAGTGCCGAACAGTACGAAGTCCGGCCGCTGGAGTGCCGCGACCACGCCGTGGTCGGCGAACCAGGCGGCGTACATTCCATCGACGTCCACGACCGTGCCGCCATTCGAGCCGATGTGCACGATCGTGCCACCGATGCCCGCGAACCAGGCCGCCAGGTCATCGTCGATCCGCGGCTCCGCGATCGTCACCAGTCGCCAGCCGGCGCCGACGACGTCGTCGAACCGGGCGCGCACACCGGCGCGCTCGACGTCCGCCTGGAGGAAGAGCTCGCCTGCGCACGGCGAGCCGTCGAGCACGACACCCTCCACGATCGGCGGCATCGGTGGCACCTCGACGAGGCTTCCGTCGTACGCGGCGAGAAGCGCCTCGTCGCGCGCCGCAGCCTCACCAGGATCGGCGACGCAGATCATCTTGCCCATGTCGATGGCCAGCTCGATGACCGAGCGGGTGTGCGGAAGGCGTTCCGCTCCGTAGGTGTCGAGGAGCGCGTCGGGTGCGAGGCCGCGGAGGACGAGGTCGAGCTTCCACGCGAGGTTGGCCGCGTCGCGGACGCCGGAACAGAGTCCCTGGCCCGCGAAGGGCGGCGTCTGATGCGCGGCGTCGCCCGCGAGCAACACGCGTCCCGCGCGCCACTGCTCAGCCCAGCGCGCCTCGAAGCGGTACACCGCGTGCCTCTCGAGACGAGCGTTGTCGGGCCGCGCGTCCCATGGCTCGAGCAGGCGCCAGGCCGTGGCCTCGTCGTTGAGCTGTTCGATCGTTTCGTCGGGAAGGGCCATGAACTCCCACCGACGGCGGCCAGGCCCACCGGACACGACCGTCGTCGGTCGTGCCGGATCGCAGATCTGCACATTGAGCGGATCGAACACCCTCGGCTCGTCGAACACGACGTCGACGACGAGCCAGTCGTAGAAGAACGCCATGTCCGTCATGGCGATGCCGATCAGCTGGCGCACCGTGCTGTTGGCACCGTCGCATCCGACGACAGAACGCGCACGCACGGGAGCCGTGCCGTCTCCATCTCCGTGGACGACGACGTTCGATCCTTCGTGGACGAGACCGACGACGCAGAAGCCGCGCCGCACCTCGATCTCCGGGATCTCGGCGACGCGCGCGAACAGCACCGCCTCCAGGTCGGGCTGGGAGAACATCGAGGATTGCGGCCAGCCGGACGGGCCGTTGCCAACGCGCCCGAACCGTAGGAGCGTGCGGCGCCGCGCGTTCTGAAACTCATAGATCTCTGCGGGCTCGACGATCTTCGAACACGGGTCGGCGACCCCGCAGGCCTGCAGGATCCGAGCCACCTCGTGGTCGTAGTGGACGGCCCGCGGGAGCGGGTACGGCTCGCGATGCCGTTCGAGTACGACGACGCGCCAACCCAGCTGGCCGAGCAGGATCGCCAACGTCGCGCCGACAGGCCCGTAGCCGGCGATCGCGACGTCGAAGAGCCGGCTGTCGCCGGTCATGGGGTCGTCCTTTGCTCGACTCCGTCGACTTCACCGAGATAGCTCGCATGCAGCAGCGAGAGGTCGTCGCGCAACGCCGAGGCGGAGCCGGTCAGCGCGAGTGAGCCGTGACTCAGCACGTACGCGCGCTGCGCGACGGAGAGCCCGAGGTGCACGTGCTGCTCGACGAAGAGCACGCCGGCTGCTGTCTCCTCGGCGACTCTCCGTACGATCGGCACGAGCCGTTGTACCGCGATCGGCGAGAGCCCGAAGCTGAGCTCGTCGATCAGGAGGAGACGCGGTTGCCGACTGAGCGCACGGGCGAGCGCGAGCATCTGCTGCTGCCCGCCCGACAGCAGCCCGGCAGGAGTCCTGAGCCGTGTCTGGAGCTCGGGGAAGATGTCGAGTGCGTCGGTCGCGCGTCCTCGGCGCGAGTTTGCGAGAGCCAAGTTCTCGCGGACTGTGAGCTTTGGGAACAGCCCTCGGTCGTCCGGGAGCAGCACAACGCCGTGCCGGGCGACCTTCGGCGCGGGCCATCGTTCGATGCGCCGGCCGAGCGCGACGACCTCTCCGGAGATCGCGGGAAGCACGCCCCCCAGTGTGAGCAGTGTGGTCGTCTTCCCCGCCCCGTTGGCGCCGAGAATGGCGACGACCTCTCGCGCACCGACGTGCAGGTCGAGATCACGAACCACCACGGACGATCCGTAACCGCAGCACAGACCGCGAACCTCGAGGACGTTCATGTCTCCCTCACGGCGCGTCTCGCGCTGTCGCCGACACGAGGTCATCACCGAGGTATGCCGCGATGACGCCGGCGTCACGACGGATCTCGTCGGGCGGGCCTTCGGCGATGACCCGTCCGAACTCGAGCACGACGACGCGGTCGCACACCCCGAGAACCAAGCCCATGTCGTGGTCGACCAGCACCACGGTCACGCCGCTCGCCGTCACGGCGCGGAGCCGCTCCCCGAGCTCGAGGCTCTCGTTGGTGTCGAGCCCTGCGGCGGGCTCGTCGAGGAGCAACAGCCGGGGTCGGCATGCCAACGCACGAGCAACGCCGACCAGCTTGCGGCGCCCCTGCGGGAGCTCCGGTGGCAACACATCCGCCGCGTCGGTGAGTCCGAGAAGGTGGAGCGCGTCGTCGATCGCCGACTCGTCATCCGACCAGCGAGGCAGCACGAGGTCACCGAGCGACTGCAACCACGTGCGGCGGTTGGCGGCGGCACGCAGGTTCTCTCGCACGGTGAGGTCGTCGAACAGCTCGATCGCCTGGAACGTCCGCACGAGCCCGAGCCGGGCGCGTCGATGGGGAGGGAGGCCGCGTAGGTCACGTCCGTCGAACGACACGTGACCGCGGGCTTCGGGCAGGTAGCCCGTCAACGCCTCGATGCACGTCGTCTTGCCGGCACCGTTCGGCCCGATGAGACCGATCAACTCTCCCGTCTCGACGGCGAACGTGACGTTGTCGAGCGCGGTGACGCCGCCGAACGCGACGCGCAGGCCGTCGACCTCGAGGAGGCTCACGGTCGGTCTCCGACGACAGCCGGCACGCGCAACGACGCGGGTCTTTCCGCCGTCGTGCTGGCCACCTGCCGTTGCTTCCGCCGTCCCCGGAAGCCGACTGCGGCGGTGACGCCGTCGGGATTGAGGATCGCGCTGATGATGACACCGACCCCGGCGACGAGGGGCTGGTACCTGCCGAGCTGGAACCAGCGCTCCATGGCGGTGAACACCAGCCCGCCCGGTGCGAGCACAATGCCCGCGAAGATCATGCCGGTCACGCTGGCGATACCGCCGATGTACGCGATCGCGAGGAGCATCAGCGAGACGAAGATCGAGAAGCTCTCGGGGGACAGACGCCCCTGCTGATAGCCGATCAAGCCGCCGGCCGCGCCCGCGACGAAAGCCGACAACCCGAACGCGAACAGCTTCGTGGCGGCGACGTTGATCCCAATGGCACTCGCGGCCCGCTCGTTGGTGCGCACCGCGAGGCAGTGCGCACCGGTCGCGCTTCGGCGCAGGTTGACGGCGATCAGGGCCAAGACGACGAACGTCGCGAGCGCGACGAGACCGAACACGACGCGGGGATAGTCGCCGGGATGCGAACCGGCGATGCCGAGATCGGCGCCGAAGAGCTTCGGCGGGGCGACGTGCACGCCGGCGAGACCGCCGCTGATCTGTTCGTTGCGGAACACGAACGCATCGATCGCGACGCCCGCCCCCAACGTGATGATCGCAAGGTTGATGCCCCGGATGCGCAGCGCGGGCAGGCCTACAGCGAGGCCGATCGGGACGGTCACGAGACCGGCGAACACCAGGGCGATCGGGAACGGCACACCGGCTGCGTCGAGGAGCTTCGCCATGAGGAAACCGCCGATGCCCGCGAAGGCGGCCTGCGCGAGGGAGACCTGCCCGACGAGTCCCGTCAGCACCACGAGCGAGAGCAGGACGCACGAGGTGACGACGCTTTGAACAACGGCGGCGCGCCAGCCCGCGCTGGTCGCGACGAGAAGCAGCACGATCGCGGGCACGAAGATCGCGAGCGGGAGCAGCGGCCGGTCGCCGAGCGGTGCACGGGGGAGCCTTCCTTCGTTCGTCTCCGCGCGAGTCGGTAGCCGCTTGCCCCGTACCAGCATCACGGCGGCGATGACGGCGAAGGGCAGCACCTCCGCCATGCCGTGCTGTGGAAACCAACTCCATGTCGCCGCCGCCTTCACACTGAGCGATTGGCCGATGCCGATCAGGAGGCCGGCGATCGCCGCGATTGTGAAGGACGAGAGATCGGCGACGAGTGCAGCCGCGAGCGCGGGCACGATCGCGAGAGTCAGGGTGCTCGGGGTCAGCGATGTGATGGGCGCGGCGAGGATCCCCGCGAGCCCGGCGAGCACCGACGCGATCGCCCAGTTGGCGACCTCCGATCGGATCGGCCACCAGCCCAGCAACGAAGCTGAACGCTCGTTCTGCGCGCATGCGCGCGTGACGACGCCGAAACGCGTGAAGCGATACAGGGCAGTGAGAATCACGCCCGCAGCGAGTGCGATCGCGGCAAGCAGGACCCGGTCGCGCCCGACGGTCGCACCGAAGACGGTGATCGAGGCGTTGGGTAGGACGCGCGGGCTCGGTCGTGCACCGGTGCCGAAGTGGATGACGGCCAAAGCTTGGAGCGACAGCATGAGCCCAATCGACGCGACGACCTTCGCGAGTGAAGGCGCGTTGCGGAGCCAGCGGAAGATGCCGAAATAGATGGCGACGCCGAACGCCGCGGCATACATGAGTGTGACGGCGATCGACGGCGCAGTCGCCAGACCGTGTCCCGCGAGCGCTATCCGATGCGGGACCACGACCACCGGCAACACGAGGTCACCGCTCGAGCGCAGCTCCGTGTAACAGTAGGCGCAGAACATCGCCATCGCGCCGTGTGCGAAGTTCACGACGCGCGACGCCTGGTACTCGCCGATCACCCCGAGCGCGAGCAACGCGGTCACCGCACCGGCTCCGAGGCCGAGGAGGGCGAAGAGCAGGATCGACGTCATCGCAGCGCTCGGTCAGGTGACCTTTGCCTCGTGCGTGCCGTCGTACCATCGGTTGGAGAGGTCGAACAGCTCTCGGCCCTTCACCTCCACGACGCGACGACCACGCACGCAGGTGATCGGCGACCCGGTCACCGAGCTGTCGCAGGTGTACGCGTCGGTCAGGAACGACGGCACTTGCCGCCCGGCGCGGATCGCGCTAGTGATCGCGGCGGGCGTCACGTTCGCCGCGCCGAGGTTGTCGAGCACCGCTTTGAGGTTCATCACTGCGGTGACCGCGTTGCCGGCGAAGTCGCTCAGGGGAACGTGGTTGCCGTAGGTGTCGAGTACGCGCCGGTAGGTCGCGACTTGCGGCTCCCGGATGTTGTACGGGTTGAGGCTGCCCTCGCCGACGAGCACACCGTTCATCGCCGAGCCCGCCGCGTCGATGGTCTTCGGGCTGGCACAGATGCCGGGTACGAACAGCTTCGTCTGGGGCGCGACGCTCTCGTGGGCTTGCGCAACGGGAACGCAGAGCTGCTGGCTGGTCACCGCCATGATGACGTCGGGATTGCCGCTCATCACGGCGGCCATCTGCGACGTGGCGTCAGTGGCGCTGAGCGGGATGGACACGACCTTCCCGACCTTGGCGCCGTTGGCCTCGGCCACGGAGCGGATCACCTTCTCGAACACCGGTGCTACCGGGATGTCGAGGTTGATCACGTTGATGGTCTTCGCCTTGCCGTCGGTTACGAGGTACTTCGTCCACCCGGACCAGTCGCCGACCGCGTCGAGCCCGAACGCGAACGCGTCCTTCGAGAGGACGAGCTCCGGGGTGACGCCGGCCGCGCCGACCAGGGGAATGCCGGCCTTCTCGATGATGGGCACGCTGCCCGCGGTGCCGAGCTCCGTCTCACCCACGAACGCGACGGGCTGCTTCTCCAGGAGCTGGTTCGCACACGCGGAGGACTGTTCCGGCGACCCGTCGGTGACGCACGATTCGAGCTTCAGCGGACGACCGGCCGCGCCACCGAGCTCGGTGTTCACGTACTTCACGGCGGCCTCCGCTGCCAGGCGCGAGTCGGGCAACGCGGCCGGTCCACTCTCTTGCGTGATCATCGCCAGCACGATGGGGTCGCCGTGCGGCGGCGGCAATGTCGACACGGGCGCGCTCGGCGCGCTCGACGTCGAGCCGGCCGATGCATTCGACTTCGAGCCACTGCAGCCCGCGATCGAGGCGCCCACGGCGACGACCGCGACGGCTGTCAGGCAGAGCGCGTTCCTGCGCCTGCGCCGTCCATTCATGGGTTCCCCCCTGTCAGCAACGTCCGTACTCTGTGCGCATGAAATCGATTTGTCAACAAGAAACGATTTACAATGCAAAATCGTCAAGTTAGGGTTCGATCGATTGCGGACGTACGCGCGGTGAGTAGGGGGGACGATGAAGCTTGCCAACGTCGACGGGCGAGCCGTACTGGTGATCGACGGCGGAATCATCGACGTCTCCGAGGCGTCCGGCGGTCGCCTACCCCCTGATCCGCAGGCGGTCCTCGAGCACTGGGACGACGTGCGGGCGCTCACCGACCGGGTCACCGCCACGGCGCCGCTCGACGCGAGGCGTCTACAGATGCCCGTCCCGCGGCCCCGTCAGGTGTTCGCGATCGGCATGAACTACACCGCCCATGCGGCCGAGGCGGGGGTCGAGCCGCCTGACTTTCCGCCGACGTTCACCAAGTTCCCCACGTGCCTCACGGGCCCCGACGCCACCGTCGCGCTGCCGAGTGACTTCGTCGACTGGGAGGTCGAGCTCGTCGTGGTGATCGGTCGGACGGCGTACGAGGTGGCGGTCGGCAACGGCTGGGCGCACGTCGCCGGCGTCACCGTGGGCCAGGACCTCTCCGAGCGCATGGTGCAACTGCGTCCGCCGGCGCCGCAGTTCAGCCTGGGCAAGTCCTTCCCCGGCTTCGGCCCGCTCGGACCGTGGATCATCACGCCCGACGAGCTCACGAACCCGGACGATCTCGCGATCGGTTGCTCGCTCAATGGTGAGGAGGTGCAGAAGAGCCGCACCTCCGATTTGATCTTCGGGGTCGATGCGCTGATCCACCACCTGTCGTCGATCACCACACTGCTGCCCGGCGACCTGATCTTCACCGGCACCCCGGCGGGTATCGGCGGCGCGCGAACCCCGCCACGGTTCATCAAACCGGGTGACGAGCTGGTCTCCACGATCCAAGGCGTGGGGACGATCCGCACCCACTTCATCCCGAGGGAGCACACGTCATGACCGCTGACCTGGAAGTCGCGTACGTCGGCCTCGAAGTCGCCGACCTGGCGGCGTTCGAGTCGTTCTTCACCGACGTCATCGAGCTCGTGCCGGGAGACAAGACGACCGACGGCGCGGTCACGTGGCGCAACGACGACCGAGCTCATCGATTCATCCTCACGGAGGGACCCGCGAACGACGCCGTCTTCCTCGGCTTCGAAGCAGCTTCCGCCGAGGCCTTCGAGCGAGCGGTCGCGCGCGCACGGAAAGCCGGTGCGACAGTCATCGAAGGAACGAGCTCAGACCTCGCCGCGCGCCGGGTCGATGGCCTCGCGCGAATCGAGACACCATGGGGTGTTCCGGTGGAGATGGTGCACGGCCTCGCGCCTGCGCCGTCGCCTTTCGACTCACCGCTCGTGCCCGGCGGCTTCCTGACGAAGGGCCAGGGTTTCGGCCATGTCGTCTTCGTGAGCGACGACCTGGATTCGGCGGACCGCTTCGCACGCGAGGTCATCGGCCTCGTGCAGTCGGACTGGCTCGAGACCGACCTCGGTGGCCTGCCGCTCACGGTGCGCTTCTACCACTGCAACGCGCGGCACCATTCGCTCGCGATCGGTGCGGCGCCCATCGAGCTCCCCCAGAGGCTGCACCACGTCATGGTCGAGACCGTGTCCCAAGACAATGTCGGGAGCGCGTTCGATCGCGTGTGGAACGCCGGCTTGCCGATCGCCAACGCGCTCGGCAAGCACGACAACGACAAGATGTTCAGCTTCTACGTCGTCACGCCCGCAGGGTTCCAGCTCGAGTTCGGCTACGGCGCGCGCACCATCGACGAACCGTGGAGGGATGACCGCCGCTACGACCGGATCAGCGAATGGGGCCACCAGCCCCTCGCATCTCCTCTCCACCAGTCGTGAGCGACATGAAAGGCCGCGTCGCGCTCGTCACGGGCTCATCGCGCGGGATCGGCGCGGCCGTCGCCGCCACCTTCGCCGAACGCGGTGCCCGCGTCGTCGTCAACTCCGCCTCGTCCGTCGCTGAAGGGCGGGAGCTGGCCGCCGAGCTTCCGGATGCCACCTACGTGCAAGCCGACGTCGCGGATCCGGCAGGCGCCGAGCAACTCGTAGCCGCAGCCGTCGAGCACTTCGGGCGGCTCGACATCGTCGTCAACAACGCGGGCACGACCACGGTGATCCCGCATCACGACCTCGATGCGGTGACGAACGAGATCTGGGAACGGATCCTGCGGGTCAACCTGCTCGGCCCGTGGAACCTGATCCAGGCGGCCGCGCCACACCTGCGGTCGGCGGGCAACGGCCTCATTCTCAATATCACGTCGCTCGCCGGTGTCCGCCCCGTCGGCTCGTCCATCCCGTACGCGGTGTCGAAGGCGGCGCTCAACCACCTCACCGTCCTCCTTGCCAACGCTCTCGGTCCTGAGATCCGCGTCAATGCCGTCGCGCCCGGACTGATCGACACGACGTGGACAGCGGACTGGGAAGCGATTCGCGAGCAGGTCCGAGACACGGCACCGTTGCGCCGCTCCGGTGAGCCCGAGGATGTCGCCGACGCGTGCGTCGCGCTCGTCGACGCCCGATACGCAACCGGCCAGGTCCTCGTCGTCGACGGCGGGATGGCGTTGCGATGACACGGGACGCCGATCCGTTGGATCGGAACGCGGTTGGGGAAGTGGCGTCAGCGCTTCATTGCGCGGCGTATGACAGAAGTGTCCAAGCATTCCGGGGTTGCGTCCATAGCGTTTGCCAGCCGTCGACGCGAGAGTTCAGCTGCCCGACAGAACCGCGACCCCCCCGGTGTCGTAGTCGCGTCGCCGCGCCGAGTCCTTCGACAAGCCCGAGTTCGCTCATCCCAATGTTGGTACTCGTCCGAAACCTCAGCCCCGGAGATCGAGTCCGTTGGTATGGACTTGATCTTGTTGTCGACAGTATTCGGGTGCACCCGATCAGCGGCGCGGTGTCGATGTCGGCGGGCGGTCGACAATTCGCGTTCGACTGGGACATGGAGATCGAGCGCATCGACGACGTCTAAACGATCCCCACTGGACGGGCTCAGCGCCGAAGCGGCTGCGCTCTGGTGGCGAGCCCGTAGTTGTGCGGACGCGCCACGTGCTCTTCGTATTCTCCACCGATACGATCACCACGCGGTGAGGCTGAGACGGCTGGAGCACCAATGTGGCCTGATCGGAGCTCAGTCGAGGCGTTCGTCCGGTCGTCACAGGCGCCGTCGATGGCGGTCGAGTTGCCGTCGGGCGATGTGTTCGCCGCCAACGACGCGGCCGTCGCCGCAATCGGCATCGAAGCCGACGCGTTACAAGGGGCCCGCGCCGTCGATCTGGTGCGAGCCCAGGAGCGGCCCGGAGCCCAGGCAGCGTTGGCGTTGTTGGCTCAAGGCGTGCTCACGGGCTTCCAGGCGGTGCGCGATGTGGACTCCGGGAAATACTCCGGCCTCACTGTGGCCGTGTGGGTGTCGGCGCTCGATGTGGGTAACGAGCGATTCGGGCTCGTGTCGTTTGCGCCTCTCGACAATGCGGCGACGCCGATGGAACGGCGTGGCGAGCCTGGTCTGCAGCAACCTCTCGGTGAGTTTGTCCTCGGCACAGTCGACAGCGACTGGCGCGTTGACCGCATCAGCAGCGACGTAGGTGATCTGCTCGGATTCGAGCCGGACGAGGTCCGTGGTTCCCCGATGCTCGGCGCTGTCCATCCGTCCGATGCGCCCAGCCTTCTCGCGAGCATCAGCCATGCGTATCAGGCGCAGCGGGCGGTGTGCGTTCCGGTTCGGCTCCGGAACCGCTCCGGGAATTGGCTACGAGTGTCGGCTGTCCTTGCCGCGCTGTCGGGAACCGATCCTCCACCTTTGGGGTTCGCATTGATGCGGCCGACGACGGAAGCAGCCTCCAAAGGGAGCGCAAGCCGAGCCGGCGAACTGGAGCAGCACATGCTCCGTATCGCTGACGAGTTGCGCGCCGCGGGGATCATTTCCCGACTGGACCGGCTGCCCGACCGAGCGCGTGTCCCGGAGCTGTCGCGGCTCACAGCGCGGGAATGGGAGATCGTGACTCGGCTTCTTGATGGCGAGCGAGTCCCCGCGATCGCGCGCGAACTCTTCGTGAGTCAAAGCACCATCCGGAGCAATCTCTCCTCCATCTTCGCCAAAGTCGGTGTGCATTCCCAGCCCGAGCTGATCCATCGCCTGCGCAGCGAGACTTAAGCGGTCCGCGGCGACACGAAGCTCATCGATCGCACGCGCAACTCGTCCGCGTCCACCGTGTGACTCAGCGGGCGCCAGCGTTCCTCAACAGCGAGCGGCGCGCGGCGACCAGCGAATCAGGGAGGAACTCGAGAACCTTCTGGAGCGTGCTGCCACGGTGGGATTGCGCGGCGACGAAGGCGCCGTCGAAGGCGGCGAGCGCGAAACGAGCGAGCTGGTCAGTTGCCCGGCTGCGGGCATCGTCGTGGAAGGCAATTGCGACCTGCTTGCGTAGCCGGCTCAGCGCCGTCCGGCGCACCTCGTCGACCACGGCGGCGACCTGACCGTTGCCGGCGCTCGGCGGTTGGACGGCGAACACGATGAGTAGTCGGAGGAAGTCGGGATGCCGTTCGAGCGTCTCGGCGGCGGCAGAGACGATCGTGCGCAAGTGATCGACGGCTCGTCCGAGCCGACGCTCCGGATCAGGTAAGTCGGCGAAGAACCGACGCGCGCCACGCTCCATGACGGCGAGGAGGACGCCCTCCTTGGATCCGTAGTAGTGGTACACCGAGCTCAACGGAACGCCCGATTCGTCGACGACTCGGGCGACCGTCGCTGCCTCGAAACCGTCGGTTGCCATGACACGCTCGGCAGCGTCGAGTACGAGCTCGCGCGACTTCATCCCGCGCCGGTTCGGTGTCACTGCAGCCTCGACGGCCATCCGCCACATTACCGCGGACATAGAGATTGGAGTTACCATGCCAATCTTCAGATTGGAATGGGTACTCCAATCATGCGCGGGGCTTGTCGACGCCAATGGAGGAACGATGCCGTCCGAAGGGCATGTTGACCAGGAAGTTCCCGTCCTCGTGGTCGGGGGTGGCGGTGCGGGCTTGACTGCATCGATGCTCCTCGCCTGCGAAGGCGTCGAGCATCTGCTGGTCAGTGCGCGACCGACGACTTCAGATCTGCCGAAGGCGCACGTTCTGAACCAGCGGGCGATGGAGGTACTGGACGACGTCGGCGTCGCGCAGACGATCGCGCAGCGGAGCACTCCGGCGGAGCAGATGGCCGCGACCGCGTACTACGCCGGCTTCGCGGGCCCCGCGCCTGACTACG
>CAZJSY010000018.1:31121-38979 GCA_964548555.1 uncultured Burkholderiales bacterium | reverse complement strand
GGCAGCGAACGCGCGCCCGGCCGGTCGCGTATCTCGGACTCGGTGACGATGATCTCGTGGATACGTCCGGCCGCGCCCGACGCGCGTGACGCCTGCGCGAGCAGCATGCCGAACATGCGCATCGGCCAGACGAGCATCAGGATGAAGAAGTTGAACGCGACGATCTGTCCGACCTGCATGTGACCCTGCAGCACCTGATGCCCGCCGTACCAGAGGATCACGACGAGGCTGAGCATCGGGAGGAAGTCGACGAGCGCGAGGAACCACGCGCGCAGTCGTGCGGCCTCGAGCGAACGGTCGAGGACCGAACCGGCCTCGAACGCGAGCTTGTCGCGCTGCATGCCCTCCGCGCCGAAGCCCTTCACCACACGCACACCGGCGACGCTCTCCTCGACGACACCCGAGAGGTCGGCGAGCTCCTCCTGCAGGCGCAGCGTCACCGGCTGGATGCGACGGGTGAAGCGCTGCGCGGCGAAGTTCAGCAGCGGCAAGGCGCCCAACGCGAGGACGGCGAGCACCCAGTTCGTCGCGAACAGGATCACCGCGACGGCCAGGAGCTGCACGACGCTCGCGACGCTCAAGGGTGCCAGGATGACGACCGGCTCGATCTGCTGGATGTCGGTGACCGCACGCGCCATCAGCTGACCGGTCTGAGCCCGGTCGTGGAATCCGAAATGCAGTTGCTGGAGGCGAGCGAAGAGCCGGTGACGCAGGTCGGTCTCGGTGCGCAATGCGATGCGGAAGGCGCAGTACCGGCGCGTCGATGTGCCGATCGCCTGGACGACGCCGACCGCGACAGCGATGCCGACCCACATGAGCGTCGTGGACGTGTCCCCGCGCCGGATCCCTTCGTCGATCGCCGCCGCGGCCAACAGCGGAACCGTGATCTTCGCGGCGGCCCAGACGATGCCGGCGCCGATACCCCCGAGCAGCCAGTTGAGCTGCGGACGCACCGTCGCGGCGATCAGACGCCAACCGGCGCGGCGCAACGCGCGCTCGGCATCGGCGTTCTCGCGTCGGTCGTTGCCTCCCATCGGTGGTGCTCCCCCAGACGTGTCCGCCGGCTCGGGGCGTGCCGATCGGACCGCCACCGCACACTACCAGCGCGGCAGGAAAGCTGACACCTGCGTCAGTCTGTGGAACGGCTCACAAACAGCTCGCCGAAATGCTCGAAAATGGATTGACGCACGCCGCTCACGAAAGCTCGGCGATCATCTCCGCGAGAGCTTCACGGTCTCGTGCCGACGCGAGCGACCCGGCGAACACCGCGACGCGCCCACCCCCGGCTCCCGCCGCGCGGGCAATGTCGGCTGCGATCCCCGCGTCGTCGCCCGCGACGACCACGAGCGCGGCACCGTTCTCGACGCACGCGAGCGCGGCCTGACGCGCGGTGGGATCTCCCGCCCCGATCACGACCACCCTCCCTGCGAGACCCGTCACGAGGCCTGCGGCTCGCGGTGCGGCTCACTCTGCTGCTCGGCGACCTCCGCCTGTCGCTTCCCGGCCGCGTGCTGGAGCACCTCGACGATCTCGTCGCCGACGAGCTCCTCACGTTCCATGAGCGCGTCGCGCAGCGCGACGACGAGATGGCGGTGTTCGTCGAGGAGCGAGCGCACCTCGCTCTTCGCCTGGTTCAGCATGCGCTCGACCGCTTGCCGGGCCTCGTCGTCGGCGAGCACCCGCGCCACGATGCCGTTGCTGATAGGACCGGGCTCGATCGCCTCGAACGACACGAGCGAGTTGGCCATGCCGAAGGCGCCGACCATCTGCGCCGCGATCCTCGTTGCCGCGGCGAGGTCACCACCGGGACCCGTTCCCGACTCGCCGAAGAAGAGCTCCTCGGCCGTCATGCCACCGAAGCCGATCTGTATCGCGGCGACCATCTCCGTTCGCGTACGTGTGAAGCGCTCTTCGGCGTCGGAGTGCGCGAGCAGACCCAACGCGTCGCGACGCTTGATGATCGACAGCACCTCGAGCTTTCGGCCGACGCCGACGAGATGCGCCACGACCGCGTGTCCCGCTTCGTGCGTCGCGATCGTCCGCTTCTCGTCTTGGGTGTACTCGACGGGCTGCTTGAGACCGATCTCCTCGGTGAGCTTGGCCTGCTGCACGTCGGACCAGTCCATCGCCTCGCGGCCGTTGCGCAGGGCCCACACCAGGCCCTCGTCGAAGAGGTGCTCGATCATCACCGGCGAGTAGGCGAACGTCATCGCGGCAAGCTGATCACGACGATCGTCGCGGTCGAGCTCGGCGTCGTGGGCCTTCTTCGCGAGGTAGTAGTCGATGATCTCGCGCCGGCCGGACCGGGACGGCAGGTCGAAGTGCAGCGAGCGGTCGAATCGACCCGGACGCAGCAGAGCCGGGTCGAGATCCGCAGCGCGGTTGGTAGCCCCGATCACGAGCATGTTCGGCGGCAACGGCGCGCGCTTCGACAGCTGACGCTCGGCGGGCAGGAACCGGTTGACGAAGTCGATCGACGCGCCACGCAGGCGGGCCGACATCGTGGGCTGCTCGAACGACTGCAGCTGCACGAGCAGCTCGTTGACGACACCCGTGATGCCTTCCCGAGAGTCGATCCGTTCGACGCCGCGTGCCGGGTCGACACCGGGCGTCGCAGCCGATCGCATACCCGAGCGCGCGCCGGCGATCGCGTCGATCTCCTCGATGAAGCCGATCGCGCCGCCCTCACGCCGCGAGATCTTGCGCAGCTGCTTGAAGAACGAACGGATCTTGCGGTTCGTCTGGCCGTAGTACATGGACTGGAACGCACTCGCCGAGACGAAGAGGAACGGAACGCCGGCCTCACGTGCCATCGCCTTGGCCATGTGGGTCTTGCCGGTACCCGGCGGACCTTCGAACAGGATCGCCTTCCGCGGGTTGCCACCCATCCGCTCGTGGAAGGTCCGGTGCGCGAGGAAGAGGTTGAGCGTCTTGACCACCTCGTCCTTCACGACACCGAGACCCACGACGTCGTCGAAGCCGACGGGGATCTCGCTCGGGCGGTACATCACGTGGGGCGAGCGCCCGGCCGCCACCATCGGGACCACGAGCACGAGGGCCAGGAGCGCGACGAGCACCAGTCCCGGCACGTACTGGCGCATGTCGGGCGACAAGGTGACGTGGGGCCAGCCCAGGTGCACCGGATGGCCGGTGACCAGACGCCACCAGAAGTAGGTCGCGATCGGCCCGAGCACGAACAAGATCCGCCCGAGACGCATCCGCCGGCTCCGCTCACGTTGACGGGCAACGTCGCCGAGCGAACCGCCGAGCACATCGGCCTGACCCAGAAGCCGGACGTCCATTCGTGATTCCTGTCGAAGTGGGACCGGCACGGAACGTCCATCGGCAGTTCCGCGGCGGAATTGGAGGAGTGCCGGCATCCTACGCCAGAAGACCGGTCAATTGCGACAAAAGGTTCGGAAGAATCCAGCCGGCGCCCGGGGTAGGGTCCCGCGGTGGATCGTGACCCTCCGGGACCGCGTCGTGTCCCCGGGTGGGACCGCCCGCTCGACGCCCGGATCGGCCGGGCGCAGCAGGCCGCGACCGCGATCGCCCTGTTCGCGGGGTTCGTCTTTCACGTCGACTGGCTCCTGCCCATCTGGACGCTGGTCCTCGGCCTCGACGTCGTCGCGCCGCCCGGTCGGGGGCCCATCGGCATGCTGTACCACCTCACCGTCGCCGAGCGGGTCGGGCCGCCCCGGGCCGTACACCCGGCGGCCCGGCTGCGGGCGAACGCGCTCCCCGAGGTCATGGTGTTGGTGGTCGCCGACCTGCTCATGCTGCTCGGCGCCAGCGCCGTGAGCTGGATCTTCGGCCTCGTCGTCGCGGCCGCGGCCGCGTACTCCGCCG
This sequence comes from uncultured Burkholderiales bacterium, assembly GCA_964548555.1. Taxonomy (GTDB): domain Bacteria; phylum Actinomycetota; class Acidimicrobiia; order IMCC26256; family JAMXLJ01; genus JAMXLJ01. The sequence goes on along the minus strand of CAZJSY010000018.1, from coordinate 35,130 downwards.
CCACCGATGCGTGCGTCGGGTGCGAGATGTCGCGATGGGGACGGCGGCTGCGGTGACAATGGCGTAGCGAACACGGCCACGGTCGGGTAGGCCGCGCGCAACGACGGGCTCGGGAGGCACCGATCGTGAGCGAACCGCGCACAGTGCTCAGCGCCACGCGTGCGACATCGACGCAGGAGGTCACACCGTTCGACGACGGCGACGCGGTGGAGCTGCGCTCCGCCGAGACCGCGCTGCCGTTGTTGTTCGAGCTCCATCGGCCGCAATCGGTGCTGCACGTCGGATGTGGCACCGGCGCGTGGCTCTCGTGGTTCGCCCGGTACGGAGTCGACGACTACGCCGGCGCCGACCTCAGCTACCCCACCGACGGACGCACACACGTGTCACGCGAGCGCGTCACGTTGACCGACATCCGTAAACCGTTCGACCTCGGCCGCCGCTTCGACCTGGTGGTTGCGCTCGAGCTCGCGTCGCGCCTCACCGAGGACCGCGCCGACACCATGGTCGAGAACCTCGTCCGCCACGGCGACGCGATCCTGTTCTCCGCCGCGGTGCCGGGACAGGACCCGGAGCACGTCAACGAGCAATGGCCCGAGTACTGGATCGATCTCTTCGACCATCGGGGGCTCATCGCCGTCGACTGCGTGCGGCCGCGGTGGTGGAACGAGCGGCACATCGCCTGGCCGTACCGCCAGAACACGTTCCTGATCGTCTCCGAGGTACGGCTCGCGAACTCCGCCCGTCTCCGCGTCGAGCACGAGGCGCGCGCCGGCGCGCCCGTCGCGATGGTGCATCCCGCGATGTGGCTGGAGCGCACGGCACCCACGCCACTCGCCGCGGCCGAACCGGACCCTGCACCCATGCCACGCTCGCGGCGAGCGCGACGCCGCCGGCGCTGATCAGACCGGCTGGAGCTCGGCCGGTATGTCGGCGCGTCGCGGGTTCGCCTCGTCGCGTCCGGAGAGGATGGGCGCGGTCGTCGGCCACTCGACGCCGAGCTCCGGGTCGTCCCACGCCATGCCCAGCTCGTCGGCGGGGTCGTAGTACCGGTCGACGAGATACGTGATCGTGAGATCGGTCAACGCGTAGAAGCCGTGCGCGACGCCCGGCGGGATGTACACACCGCGGTGCTCGCCGCCGCCGAGATCGAGGGTCAACGACGCACCGTTCGTCTGCGACGAACGGCGAAGATCGTGCAGCACGACGTACGCGTGGCCGGCGGGCACGTACCAGTAGTCGGCCTGATGCAGGTGGTAGTGCAGGCCGACCAGACAGCCGGCCTGCCGGTCGGCCCGGTTCGCCTGCACCATCGGCGGTGAGCCCGGAATCCACTCGTGCCGGTACGACTCCACGAACAGGCCGCGTTCATCCCGCCACACCTGCGGATCGACCACGACCAGACCGTCGATCACCTTCGACGCAACGATGTTGGCCACGCACCGAGCATGGCACACCGATGTCGATCGCCGTCACGGCGTCACGTCGTCAGGATCAAGACCGCCGAGACGACGACCAGCGGCGCGACGAGCCAACCGACGCCGCTGAACGAAGAGGAGGCTCCCGTGGCCACGACCGCGATCGCGAGCAGCCACGCGTTGCGGATCAGCGCGCGTGTGGACATCGGTCGGTTGCTCAGGGAACCGAAGCAGCGGCACGGCTCGCGTTCGCCGCGTTGCAGCTCGGCCGCGACGAAACCGGTGAACAGCGCGAACGCGGCGACCGCGAGCCAGGTGGGCCACCGGCTCGGCACCGCGAGCACCAGCGCGGCGATCGCGAGCTCCAACACCGGGACGCCGACCGACGCGGCCGGCGCGAGGACGGCCGGGACACCGAGTCGCGCGAGCTGGGTCTCGCTCCCCTGCCGCGACACCAGCTTCGCGACGCCCGAGCAGACGAGCACGATGCCGACGGTGAGGCGAGCTGCGACCGCGAGCGAGCCCGCGTCCGCGGTCACGATCCCAGCAGGCGTCCGTACGTCCCGCGGTAGAAGAGCAACGGCCCGGCATCGGCGCTCAGGCCGAGATCGAGCACGCGGCCGACCACGATCACGTGGTCGCCACCCTCGTATTCGGCCCAGATGTCGCAGTCGATGTAGGCGTGCACGTCCTCGAGGACCGGCGAGCCGCCCGCGCCGGCGCGCCATCCGACCTGGCTGAACCGGTCGGCGCCCTTCTGCGCGAACAACCGGCAGAGGTCTTCCTGCTTCTCGTCGAGGATGTTGACGGTGAACGAGCGGGCGCTGCGGATGCGTGGCCACGTGCTCGAGCTGTGCGCGGCGCAGAACAGGATCAGTGGGGGGTCGAGCGAGACCGACGTGAAGGAATTGGCGGCCATGCCGACCGGCTCGCCGTCGTCGATGGCCGTGATGATGGTGACTCCCGTGACGAAGTGACCGAGGATCTCGCGGAAGGTCGCCGTGTCCGGAGTGATCACCTTCTCTTCTTGTTCCGCCTCCGTCACGAGGCACTCCGTGCCGCGTGCACGCGCTTGTGGAGCACGAGGTCCATACCTTCGTGCGCGGCGATCACCTCGGGCCCACCGGTGTGGGCCGATGTTTCGCGTGCGCCGAGGAGAAGGTGGTCGACCTCGTCGTCGTGACGGGCAGGATCGTGATGGAACAGGGCGACCTGACGCGCGCCTGCTTCGTGCGCGACGTGCACCGCGTACCCCACCGTGCAATGGCCGTAGTGGGCCTTCACTGCGAACTCCTCGGGCGTGTGCTGGGCGTCGTGGATCAGCAGATCCACACCGTCGCACAACTCCAGCACGGCAGCGGGAATGTGGTCGAGCCGCCGCTCGCCGCCGCACCCCTGTCCATGATCGGAGATGTACGCGACGGAGACGCCGCCGACGTCGACGCGGAACCCGAGAGCGGGATCGGTGTGGCGAACCCAGCAGGAGCGGACGCGGGCGTCTCCGACGCAGAACTGGTCGTCGCCGACGCCGTGGAACCGGATCGCGGCCGGCAAATCGCGCGGACGGATCGGGAAGTACGGCGGCCGCATCACGCCCTCGAACACCTCGCCCAGCGGACCCTCCTGCTGCACCGGCCCGTAGACGTCGAGCTCACTGGTGGGATGGGCCAGCGGATGGAAGAACGGCAGACCCTGGATGTGGTCCCAGTGAAGGTGGGTCAGCAGCACGCTGCCGCCGAAGCCGGCATCGAGCCCCGCGCCGGCGAGCACCTGGCCGTAGTTGCGCAGGCCCGTCCCGAGATCGAACACGATCGGCGGGTGGCCGGCGGTGTCGAGGACGACACATGACGTATTCCCGCCGTAACGGGCGATGTCCGGCCCGTCGCACGGAGTGGACCCTCGCACTCCGTAGAAGTGGACGCTGCTCCCCCCGGGCATGCCCGCGGAGGATACCCACGTTTCGCCTGGCACCCAACAGGGCTCGGCCACGCCGTCACATCCCTTTAGTTGAGCACCCGACGCCTGAAGCCCTTGATCCCGAGAGAGAGCAGCCCGGCGGCGAAACCGATCATCACCAGGTACACGACCCAGAGGCTCATGTGGGGGCTCTTCGTGAGGGCGGCTCGGAACCCCTCGCAGATGTAGACGAGTGGATTGAAGACCACGAGCCACTTGAGCCAGGAAAACCCTCCCACCTTGATCGGGGAGAGTGACGTCCACGGGTAGTAGATGGCACCCAGGAACGTGATCGGGATCAGGATGACACCGAACAGGATCGGCACCTGACGGGGATCGAACCGCGTGCCGAAGAACAGCCCGAACGACGCCGACAGGATGCACGCCAACGGGGTGATCGTGAGGAGCACCGGCCAGTTCACGTGGAGGTGGACCGGGGTCGCCGGGACCACCGCGGCGATCGGGAAGACGAGGAGCGCGGAGAACAACCCGCACAGCGCGCCGTTCACCACCTTGCCGACCGCGACCATCCACACCGGAAGCGGCGCCATCACGCGGTCTTCGATCTCCTTGGTGTAGCCGAACTCCTGCACCATCGGCAGCGCGACCTGTTGGATGCCCTGGAACATGATCGCCAT
>CAZJSY010000018.1:0-31021 GCA_964548555.1 uncultured Burkholderiales bacterium | reverse complement strand
ACTCCTGCACCATCGGCAGCGCGACCTGTTGGATGCCCTGGAACATGATCGCCATGCCGACCACGCCGCTGACCAGCGTGGTGGAGAACGCAGCCGCCCTCGCCCCACCTCCGCCGACTCCGGTGCCGATCTTCGGGAACACGTACGTGAACACGAAGACGAGCAGGAACGGCTGCAGGATCGTGCGGGGGATGAACTCCTTGAGGTTCTTGCGCTGCACCGTCAGGTCGCGCAGCAGCATCGCCTTGAACGCCGTCATGGCGGCAGCGCGCGCCGGACGCAGCGTCCGCCGCACGGAGACATCGGAAGTGGGCGCCAGAGTCGTCGTCACGCTCATCTTCATGGCTCCCTCCGTAGCGCCCTCCCGGGCGTCCGCCCAGGGCGCAACTCCGTCCGCACCATCAGTCTCTGAGGTCCTTTCCGGTCAGCTGGATGAACACCGTCTCGAGCGTCGGCTCCGACACCGAGACGTCGGTGATCGCGTAGCCGCCCCGCTCAGCCACCGCGATGACCTCGCGCAGAGCAGCGCGGGAGCCCCGCACACCGAGCGTCACACTTCCGTCGACGCGTTGCGCTCGCTCGATACCCGGGACGGACTCCTGCAGCATCGCCGCGAGCCGGTCGAGATCTCCCTCGGCCGAGACCGAGATCAGCGTGTCGGCGTCGACGGCGCGCTTCAACGCGGCCGGGGTGTCGAGTGCCAGGAGACGGCCGTGGTCGACGATGGCGAGCCGATCACACAGCTGGTCGGCCTCTTCCATGTAGTGGGTGGTGAGCAGGATCGTCTGACCGTGCGCGTGCAGCTCGCCGAGGATCTCCCAGAGCGCGATCCGGCTCTGCGGGTCGAGGCCGGCCGTGGGCTCGTCGAGGAAGAGGATGGCCGGTCGATGCAGGATCGAGCGCGCCACCATGAGGCGTTGCGCCATCCCTCCCGAGAGCGCGAGCACGGGCATCTTCGCCCGATCGGAAAGGCGGAACTGCTCGAGCCGGAAGTCGGCTTCGGCTCGGGCCTCCTTCGCCGACATCCCGAAGAACCGCCCGTGGAAGTAGAGGTTCTCCCACACGGTGAGTGCACGGTCGAGCGTGTTCGTCTGCGGCACGACGCCGATCACCTGTTTGGCCAGCGCGGGATGCGCGATCACGTCGATCCCGCCGACCCAGGCCCGTCCGCTCGTGGGGATGACCGTGGTGGTGAGCATGCCGGTCGTCGTGGTCTTGCCCGCGCCGTTGGGCCCGAGCAGGCCGAAGATCTCGCCTTCGTAGACGACGAGGTCGATGCCGTCGACGGCCTTGACGCCGCCGGGGTACACCTTCGTCAGCTCGTCGGTGCGGATCACTTCCGGCCGCCCCGCGGTTTGCCCCGCGAGTGTGGACGCGCCCGGCTGCTCAGTTGACACGCGCGGCATCGGTTCGCTCCTTCGTCGACTCGCGGGAGACGTAGTCGGTGATGCGCTGCAACGCCGTGAGCAAGGCCTCGCACTCGTCGGGGTCGAGCTGATCGCGCAGCTCCTGATCGAACCGCTCGACGACGCGATGGAGCTCGGTGCGCTTTGCACGACCGGCGGGCGTGATCGCCACGCGCACGACCCGGCGGTCGCGCTCGTCGCGTTCACGCACGACGAGACCGTCGGCCTCGACCCGGTCGAGGTGACGCACCAACGTCGCCGGGTCGATGAGCATGCGTGCCGCGAGCTCGCGCTGGCTCGCACGGTCACCGTCGGCGAGGTGCGCGAGCACCTTCCAGGTCGTGAAGTCGGCACCGAGGTGGCGCATCCGCACGTCGAGCGCCGCCTGCACCACCCGGTGGGTGGCGGCGATGCGCCGACCGAGGAACTCGTGGACGGGGGACTCCCGGGGGGATTTCATGGCACCACAATCATTAGCAGCCCAACCATTGGGCTGCAAATGAAAGTTGCGCCGGGACCGTGCGCGACCGCCGTCAGGCGCCGGCACCGGCGACGCAGGGGTTGCGCTGCTCGCCGAGTCCTTCGATGACCGTGCGAAGCACCTGCCCCGGGCGCAGCGACACCTTCGGGTCGCGCGCGTCGCCGATCCCGCCCGGTGTGCCGGTGCTGATGACGTCGCCGGGGTGAAGCGTGACGATCGTGCTCACGTACTCGACGATCCGGACGGGCGTGAACAGGAGGTCCGACGTGCGCGCGTCCTGCATCACGCGGCCGTCGACGTCGCAGCACACGCGCAGGTCGCGCGCGTCGTCGACCTCGTCCGGTGTCACGAGGAATGGTCCGAGTGGCGTCGAGCGCTCCCACGTCTTGCCTTGGAGCCACTGGAGAGTCCGGTACTGCCAGTCGCGCATGCTCACGTCGTTGCAGATCGTGTAGCCGGCGATGGCGTCACGGGCCTCGTCGCCGTGAGCCCTCCGCACGCGGCGCCCGATCACGAACGCCAGCTCGACCTCCCAGTCCGGTCGCTCCACCTCGGGAGGGAGTTCGATCGGGTCGTACGCGCCGACGAGCGCGTCGGCGTACTTCGCGAACAGTGTCGGGTACGCGGGCAGGTCCCGACCGGTCTCCAGGATGTGCGCCCGATAGTTGAGTCCGAGGCAGATGATCTTGCCCGGCCGTGGAACGAGCGGAGCGATGTCCACATCGTCGAGTGCGTGCTCCGGCCCGGTGCCGGGCGCAGCGACGGGGTCGACCTCCGACTCGAGCAGCGCACCGACGTCTGCAAAGTCGAGCTCGACCGCCCGATCCCCGTGGACACGCACGGCCCGCGTCGATCCCGCGCCGGTTCGGATCGTCGCGAACCTCACAGGTCGTCTCCGGCGTGCTCGCTCGGACGAGGGCCCGCTGCACGCACGCGGTCGACGTGCACGAGCGCGTCGCGAAGCTCGCCGATCCATTCCTGTTCGTGGTCGCGCACGAGCCGCACGCACCACGCCAGCGCCTCGCTGCGACTCCGGGCGATGCTCGCCTCGACGAGTGTGTCGAGCACGTGGCGCTCGTCGATGCGCAGCCGCGTCATCACCGGCACGGTGAGCGCGGTGAAGATCTGACGCACCGCGCCGCACGACGCGCCCCAGCCGACCTTCCGACCGAAGCGGGCCTCGGCTTCGGTAGCGATCCGCACCCGCTGAGGACGACTCGTCTCGCGGAAGCGTTCGATCTCGCGAAGGCACGCGATGGACTCCACGGACGGGCCCTCGCGTACCCGCTGACGCGGTTCGGGGATGCGCCCGATCACCAGGATCTCGTCACGGTCGTACCACAGCTCCGGTTCCGCCGTGAACCAGTCGCCGGGCAGGCGGGCGCCGAACCAGGCCCGAAGCTTCTGCTCGCCGGTGGTGCCCATGGGCATCACCTCCTGCGCCGGCAGACTACGTGTCGGCGCGCGCCAACGCGTCGCGAATCGCCGCGGCAACCTCGGCCATCCGGTCCTCGCTCTCGTACTTCTGACGAGGCCAGAAGAACCCCCGCAGGCCGTCCTTGCGGCGCCGCGGCACCACGTGGACATGGAGGTGAGGCACGCTCTGACTGACGACGTTGTTCATCGCCACGAACGATCCCTCGGCGCCCATCGCGTCGGGCACTGCGACCGACAGCTTCTGAACCGATCCGAACAACGGCTCGATCAGATCGGGAGGAATGTCGGCCAGCGTTTCGTAGTGCCGGCGCGGCAGTACGAGTGTGTGCCCGGGGAACAGCGGGCGACGGTCGAGAAACGCGACCGTCTCCGGCGACTCGTACACGACGAACGCCGGGACATCGCCGGCCACGATGTCGCAGAAGAGGCAGTCCGCCGGGCGCTCACCCGTGGTGATGGCGCTACTCCGGCGAGGCGTACGGACGCCGACGCGGCTTGGCCGCGTCGCGCTTCCACACCATGACCTTCCGCCGGAAGTAGCACACCTCCTCGCCGCGCTGGTTGAACCCGCGCGTCTCGACGGTCACGACACCACGGTCGGGCCGGCTCGAGGACTCCCGCTTGTCGAGCACCGTCGTCTCCGCGTACACGGTGTCGCCGTGGAACGTGGGCATCTTGTGCTGCAGCGACTCGACCTCCAGGTTGGCGATGGCAGCACCGCTCACGTCCGGCACGCTCATACCGAGGACCAGCGAGTACACGAGGTTGCCGACCACGACGTTCTTCCCGAACTGCGTCTGCGTCTCCGCGTACCACGCGTCGGTGTGAAGCGGATGGTGGTTCATCGTGATCATGCAGAACAGGTGGTCGTCGTACTCGGTGATGGTCTTGCCGGGCCAGTGCTTGTAGACGTCGCCGGGCTCGAAGTCCTCGAAGTAGCGGCCGAATGGGCGCTCGTAGACGGTCATGGAGCGGAAGGGTAGCGAGGCCTCCGTCTCGGAGGCGGTACGAGCACACGGACGCGTCACACTCCCGACGTACGTGGACTGCGCGGTGGAGCGAGGGGATTACCGGGGCGCCCGACGTGGTATCGAAAAAGCGTACGAGCACCGAAGGAGGTCGAGCCGGGGCGCTCGATACGAGCGCTGAGGCGACACGGAGGCGTCAAGCATGGGCGGCGTGCCTGTACCCCCGTACCCGGCGCCCGACGATCAGACGCTGGGTCTCATCATCGAACGGGCGATGGAGTGCTTGGAGAGCGGCGAGGCCGACGTACGCGGTGCCGTCCGGTACGCGGCGCTCCACGGCTGGCTGGAGGGCCACCTCGAGGGCGAAGCCTGCGAGGCGGACTGCCTCGACGACCAGCGGTGGCAGGACCTGCCGTATCCGGACGGCGAGTGAATCGGCCCGCGACAGCCGGATCCTTTCGCGCAGTCCACACCGGTTTGCCACGTTCGCCGCGCGGCATTTCCACCTACGCGACTTCGTAGTTCCGCCCGTTCCGCGGCTGTTGTTCATCAACCACATGCCGCGCGGCAGGCAACATCACCAACAACGCAGACCCGGACATTGGTTCCGGCCGCGCCCGGCACCCGGAGCCCGCCATGCAAGCGCACGAGACCGAGGGGGGTGGCGACAGGGGTGACGAGGCGCGCCGCCAGTCCGGCGAGGACCCGGGCAAAGGGCGCCCCGAAACTCCCGGCTGGTCGAGCCTCACCGAGTCGGAGCTGCGCATCGCCGACCTCGTCACGGAAGGGTTGACGAACGTCCAGATCGCAGAAGCGATGTTCCTGTCCCGGCACACGGTGGATTTCCATCTGCGGCAGCTGTTCCGCAAGTTCGGCGTGAGGTCTCGTGTGCAACTGGCCCGCCTCGTGATCGAACGGCGGACCGAGAGCGGTGGTTCGTAAGCGCCGCACGAAGTTCCGTTCGTGTTGTCATGGCGTTGTGAGGCCGCTGCCACACTTCTCTCGGAACAATGGTGGAGCAGCCCACCGCCAGATCGTCTGCGGGGCCGATCGTCGATGTACACCTACGAACGCCGGCACGGAACCATGTTCTCCTGCAACTCGACCCTCCAGGACCAACGCGCGGTCGTGTGCCTGCGCGGCGATCTCGACATGGCCAGCGCACCCGACTTGTCGGAGTGCCTCGCGCACCTGGAAGGCCGCGGCGCCACGACGTTGGTGTTGGACCTCGCCGAGTTGCGGTTCTGTGACTCGACCGGACTACGGGAGCTGCTCCTGCTCCACGATCACGCGGTCGGGGTGGGCGCGCACCTCGTGGTGCGATCTCCGACGCCGGCGTTGCTGCGGCTCTTCGAGCTGACGGGTACGAGCCACCTGCTCGAGGTCGAACGAGCCTGACCCCACGTCCACTGACCGGGAGCCCCGTCAGCCGGCGTCGTGGCCGGATCGCCGGAGCAGCCCGCGCGCGATGACCAGACGCTGGATCTCGTTGGTACCTTCGCCGATGAGCATCAGCGGCGCGTCGCGGTAGTACCGCTCGACCGGTAGCTCGGTGGTGTAGCCGACCCCTCCGTGGATCCGCATCGACTCCGTCGCGAGCTCGAACGCGGTCTCGCTCGCGAAGAGCTTCGCCATGCCGGCCTCGACGTCGCAGCGTTCCCCCGCGTCCTTGCGTCGGGCCGCGTTGATCGTGAGCAGGCGCGCGGCCTCGAGCTTCGTCGCCATGTCGGCCAGCTTGAGCTGGATCGCCTGGTGCTCGGCGATCGGCCGTCCGAACGTGTGGCGCTCCTGCGCGTATCGAAGTGCGGCGTCGAACGCGGCCCGACCGACGCCGACCGCCCGCGCCGCGATGTTGATCCGGCCGACCTCGAGCGCGCCCAGGATCAACGGAAGCCCGCGGCCCAGGTTCTCCTCGCCTCCGAGCAACGCGTCCGCGGGCACGCGGTGGTCTGCGTACGACATCTCGACGGTCTCGAGGCCCTTGTAGCCGAGCTTCCCGATGTTGCGACTCACGGTGATCCCGCCGCAGCGCTCCCCCGGTTCCTTCTCCACCATGAAGCAGCTGATGCCTTCGGAGGTGCGGGCCGCGAGTGCGACGAGACCGGCTCGGGTGCCGTTGGTGACCCACATCTTCGTGCCGTTGATGACGTATTCGTCGCCGTCGCGCTCCGCTCGACACGACACGTTGCGGGTGTCGCTGCCGGCGTCGGGCTCCGACAGCGAGAGGCATCCGCGCACGTCGCCCGTGGCGAGGCGCGGCAGCCACCGCCGCTTCTGCTCGCCGGTGCCATGCCACAACACGAGGTTCGCTGCGATCACGTGGGTGTTGACGACGCCCGTCAGCGACATCCATCCGGCCGCGAGCTCCTCGATCACGGCCACGTAGGTGAGGAGGTCGAGTCCGAGACCGCCGTGCTCCTCGGGGATCGTGATGCCGAAGATCCCCAGATCCTTCATCTGCTCGACGATCTTGTCGGGATACTCGTCGGCGTGCTCCAGATCGGACGCGACCGGGAGCACCTCCTGCTCGACGAAGCGCCGCACCGTCGCCACGAGCTCGTGGTGTATTTCCGGGTCTGCGGGCATGGGCGCCGAGTCTACGGGTGGGAATCCCTGGCCGAACCGGTACGTTGAGGGCGACGATGATGGGACCGTGGCACGCGATCGGCGGCTTTCGCCGCGACAGCGAGGCGCTCAAGGGGAAGCGCCTCGAGCGTGACGTGGTCCGTCGGGTGGTGGGCTTCGCCCGGCCGTACCGGGCGGAGCTGATCGGCTTCCTCGTGATGGTGATCCTCGCGGCGGTTGCCGGTGCCATCCCGCCCCTGCTGCTCCGGCAGCTCATCGACCACGGTCTTCCGGGCCGCTACAGCAAGCACGGCGACCTCGGCGTCGTCACGTGGGTCGCCGTGGTGGCCACCGCGCTGGCCATCGGCAGCGCGGCCCTCTCTCTCGGCCAGCGCTGGTTCTCCGCGCGCATCGGTGAAGGACTGATCTACGACCTCCGGAGGGCGCTGTTCGACCACGTCCAGCGGATGCCGCTGTCGTTCTTCACCCGAACACAGACGGGTGCGTTGATGTCGCGACTCAACAACGACGTCATCGGGGCGCAGAACGCGGTGACCAACACGCTCGGCACGGTGTTGTCGAACCTCATCACCGTAGGCGTGACCCTCTCGGTGATGCTCGGCCTGGAGTGGCGGCTGACCGTCCTCACCCTGCTCGTGCTGCCGGCCTTCATCATCCCGGCGAAGCGCATCGGGCGGCGATTGCAGGTCATCACGCGCGAGGCCATGCAGCTCGACGCGTCGATGAACACGACGATCGCCGAACGCTTCAACGTCGCAGGCGCGCTCGTGGTGAAGCTGTTCGGGCGGCCGTCGCGCGAGGCGAAGAGCTTCGGCGACCGGGCCGCGCGCGTACGCGACATCGGCGTGAAGACGGCGATGTACAGCCGGGTGCTGTTTGCGGCGCTGGCGTTGGTCGCGGCCGTCGGCGCGGCGGTCGTCTACTACGTCGGCGGCCGGCTCGCGATCAGCGGCGCGATCTCGGCCGGCGTGGTCGCGGCGTTCGTCCTGTACGTGAGCCAGATCTACCAGCCGCTCACACAGCTCACGAACGCGCGCGTCGACGTGATGACCGCGCTCGTGTCGTTCGAGCGGGTGTTCGAGGTGCTCGACTTCCCGTCGACGATCGTCGACCGTCCGGGCGCCGTCGATCTCCTCGACTCGCGTGGTTGCATCGAGTTCGACCACGTGTGGTTCCGGCACCCCGCACCGGCGAGCGTGTCGTTGCCTTCGCTCGAAGCCGCGGCGACGCTGCTCGACACATCTCCGTCCGACTGGATCCTGCGCGATCTCCACTTTACGGTCGAGCCGGGCGAGACGGTGGCGCTCGTCGGACCGTCAGGCGCGGGAAAGACGACGACTGCGTTGCTCGTCCCGCGCATCCACGACGTGACCGACGGCCGCGTACTCGTCGACGGGCACGACGTGCGCGAGCTGACGCTCACTTCGCTTCGCGATTCCGTCGGCTTCGTGATGCAGGACCCCCACCTCTTCCACGACTCGATCCGCGAGAACCTCCGTTACGCCGCGCCTGACGCGACCGATGCCGAGATCGTCGACGCGTGCAAGCGTGCTCGTATCCATGACCTCATCGAGTCGTTGCCCGACGGCTACGACACCGTCGTGGGCGAGCGTGGATACCGGCTATCCGGCGGTGAGAAGCAACGCCTCGCCATCGCACGCGTGTTGCTGAAGAACCCGGCGATCGTGATCCTCGACGAGGCGACGTCGCATCTCGACTCCGAGTCGGAGCTGGCGATCCAGCGAGCGCTCGCCGAGGCGCTCGAAGGCCGCACGGCGCTGGTCATCGCTCACCGGTTGTCGACCATCGTCAACGCCGATCGCATCCTCGTGTTCGACAAGGGCCAGATCGTCGAGCAGGGCAACCACACCGAGCTGAGCGTGGGCGACGGGCTGTACGCCGAGCTCTACCGCACCCAGTTCGGCCGCGCGCTCGACACCAGCGCCTGACACGGTGATCGCGCTCGCGCCGACGCGCTCGGTACGATGAGCGCTTCCCCGCGTCGAGCCCGTATGCCGAGCGATCACACCACCCCTTCCGGAGCGCGCCACCAACACCGCGTGACGGCGCGCCGCCACGCGCGCGCCGTCCTCTGGAGCGCGGGAGCGGTCATCGTTGTGGGGCTCCTCGCGATCGTCCTGACCGACTCGGTTCGTCTGCCGAGACCCAGCGGTCCGCGCCTCGCCGGCCCGGCGAACGCTCTTACGGGAAACGCACGCGTCGCCGACGGACCTCTACCGCCTCCGCGCGCGCTCGCCGCCGATCAACCGTTGCGGTTGTGGATCGCCGGCGATTCGCTCGCCGGCTCCCTCGGCCCGTCGCTCGGCGACATGACGGCCGCGACCGGCGTCGTAGAGCCGGTGTACGACTCGCGCGTGTCGACGGCGCTCACGACGCCGTCGTTCTTCGACTGGCCGAAGCACGCCGCACGTGAGCTCGCCCGACTCCAACCCGAGGTGGTCGTCTTCGTGATCGGTACCAACGACGCCAACCTCGAGCCGGCGGATTCGCCGACGTGGAAGGCGGACTACGCCAATCTCGTCGAGCAGATGCTGAGCGTCCTCGTCGGCAATCCTCCCCGCCCCGTCTACTGGGTCGGTGCGCCGATCATGAAGGACAGCGCGCTGTCGGCCCATGTGCGCGACGTCAACGCGGTTGCGCAGGACGTCATCGCGCGTCATCCCGGCATCACGTACGTCGACAGCTACTCGCTGTTCGCCGATACCGACGGCAGCTACTCCGCGTCCCTGCCCGACGCGAGCGGCAAACGGGTCCCCGTGCGAGCGGACGACGGCGTGCACTTCACTCCCGAGGGCGGCGACCGGCTCGCGGGCGCCGTCTTCAAGCTGCTCGACGCGCGCTGGCACATCCTGCAGCAGGCCGTTCCCGGCGCGGCGAAGCAGGTGATCGAGACCAAGGGCAGCACGCAGGTGCCGGGAACCAGCCGCTCGGTCGGCTCCACACACCAGACAACGGGCACGTCGTCGTCGCCACGACGCACCACGAACAGCACGACGTCCGGCGTGCCGACCACGAGCTCGTCGACCGCACCGTCGGTCACACAGGTGCCGAGCACGTCCAGCTCGTCGTCCACGACGACCACCGTGAAGGGCACCACCACACCAAGCCACTGATCGGAGTGACTCGGCAACCCGTCGGTAGCATGCGCCCCATGTCCGAGAAGCGCAACGCGGCGGCAGCCGCGGTCGACGCCGCGGCATCCGTGGTCGATGCCGCGGTCGCCCATCTCGCCGAGGTGTCGCAGCGCGACGGGAAGATCACCGTCGCCCTGCTCGACCGTCACCAGGTCGTCGCCTACGACCTGGCCCACGCGGCGAGCGCGATCGAGGCCAGCCGCGTCATGCTCGACTATGCCGAGCACGGCGAGCTCGAACGCATGCTGGCGTACGCATTCATCGCGGATGCGATCGCCGACATCGGGTCGCGCGCGCTCGGACGCGAGGCCGTTTGGGGCGTCGACACGTCGAAGCTCGGACCGGCCCTGCCCTTCGTGGCCGAGCACCGCGCGCCGGAGTTCCTCGAGCAGCTCGGCGACAAGGTCGCCGAACAGGGCAGCGGACCGTCGCATCTGTCCGAGGAATTCGAGTTGGTGCGGGACACGTTCCGCCGCTTCGCCGAGGACCGCATCCGGCCTGTCGCGGAGCACATCCATCGCACCAATGCCGACATCCCCGACGAGATCATCAGCGGCCTCGCGCAGCTCGGCGGTTTCGGCCTGTCGGTACCGGAGGAGTACGACGGCTACGCAAGCGGTGGCGAGTCCGACTATCTCGGGATGGTGATCGCGACCGAGGAGCTCTCGTGGGGTTCACTCGGAGCGGGAGGCGCGCTGATCACGCGCCCCGAGATCCTCACGCGCGCCATCGTCGTCGGCGGCACCGAGGAGCAGAAGCAGCGCTGGCTGCCTCGGATCGCGAGCGGCGAGCTGATGGTCGGCGTCATGGTCACCGAGCCGGATTACGGATCCGACGTCGCCGGGATCAAGGTCACGGCCACCCCTACCGAAGGCGGATACCGCGTCAACGGCGTGAAGACGTGGGCCACCTTCGCCGGCCGCGCCGACGTGTTGATGCTCCTCGCGCGTACCGACCCCGATCGCAGTGCGGGCCATCGCGGGCTGTCGCTGTTCGTGGTGGAGAAACCCCCGGCCGAAGGGCACGCGTTCTCGTTCGACCAGGACGGCGGCGGCCACATGGAAGGTCGCGCCATCGACACCCTCGGGTACCGCGGCATGCACTCCTACGAGGTCGCGTTCTCCGACTGGTTCGTACCGTCCGAGAACCTCATCGGTGGTGAAGGCGGTCTCGGACGCGGGTTCTACCTCCAGATGGAGGGCTTCGAGAACGGACGGCTGCAGACCGCCGCGCGCGCCGTCGGGCTCATGCAGGCGGCATTCGAAGCAGGCCTCGACTACGCACGCGAGCGCAAGGTCTTCGGGAAGGCGGTCTTCGACTATCAGCTCAGCAAGGCGAAGCTGGCCCGGATGGCGGCGCTCATCCAAGCCGGGCGCCAGTTCTCCTACGACGTCGCCCGACGCATGGCGAAGGGCGAGGGCACACTGCAGGCCTCGATGGTCAAGGCGTACGTCTGTCGTGTCTCGGAGTGGGTCACGCGCGAGGCGATGCAGCTGCACGGCGGCATGGGGTACGCCGAGGAGTTCCCCGTCTCGCGCTACTTCGTGGACGCGCGCGTGTTGTCGATCTTCGAAGGTGCGGACGAGACGCTGTGCCTGCGCGTCATCGCACGCCGGCTCACCGAACAGGCGCTCTTGCGGGTGTGAGTCTCAGAGGCTGAGATCCGTGCACGCGCGGCGCGCATCCCATTGGGCGACCGCAACGTCGGCGGCCGCACCGGTGAGCGGTCTCGGAATGCCCGCACGGATTGACGCGGGCACCCATCGTGCGTGGTCGACGTGGCGGCCCACCATCGTGAGCTCCAGTACGCCGCTCACGCCGGCTTCTCCCGTCTCGTTGTAGAAGACGAAATTGCCGAGCCCGTAGTCGACGAAACCTTCACCGAGGCGGCCGGCGCCCTCGACGCGGTGGCTGTGACTCCCGACGACGACGTCGGCGCCGGCGTCGACGAGTTGCCGGGCAAGGGTCTTCTGTAGCGGCGTCGGGCACGTCGCACCTTCGACGCCCCAGTGCACGTAGACCACCAGGATGTCGGTAGCGGCGCGAGCGGCGCGCACCGCCGCGACGGTGCGCTCCACTTCCTTCGCCGACGCGAGACCCGCGTGCGAATCGGTCGCGGTCCACTCCGTGAGCACGTTGTCGTCGAGGACTTGCGTCACTCCCATCACCGAGATGCGAACGCCCCGCACGGTCGTGGTCCACGGCTTGTATGCGGCCACGGCGTCGCGGCCGATACCCACGGCGGGAAGCCCGGACGCCGCGCTCGCTGCCAGCGAGTCGTCGAGCCCGACGGGGCCGTAATCGACTCCGTGATTGTTCGCCATCGTCACGAGATCGACGCCCGCGGCGCGTAGCGCCCTCAGTCCTGCAACAGGTGCACGGAAGACGTACTGCTTGGACGCCGGCGTCCCACGTTCGGTCACCGCGGTCTCGAGATTGACCATCGCCACGTCGGCACGTGACAGCACGGACGCGATCGGGGCGAGCAGCCCGGCCGGATCGGCGACAGCCCGGCGTCCAAGCGATCCCTCGAAGTGGACGTCACCCCCGAAGGCGAGCGTGACGGGAGCCGTCGGCGCGGTGGAGGTGGTCGACGAGGAGGGCGGCGAGGCCGTCGTCGCGGTGAGCCGGCTGAGGGCGGCCGGCGAGCGTGCCGTACCGGAGGTGCCGTTGCCGCGACCGACCACGATGGCGGCGAGCACGGCCCCGACGACGAGAAGCACCACCGCGAGAACGCCCGGGATCCGCCGCATGAGACGTCAAGCATGCCGTGCCGCCCGAGGGCGGCGCGACGCTACGACGCGGAGCTGCGCGTCATGCCAGCCCGCTCGCCGCGCGCGACGAACTTCAGCGCCATCTTGCGGCTCGCCTCGTCGATCATCTCGTCGCCGAACATGACCGCGCCGCGGCGATCCTGTTCGGTAGCGGTGCGGTAGGCCTCGAGGATGTCGTGGGCCCGGTCGAACTGTTCCTGCGTGGGTGTGTACACCTCGTTGATGACCTTCACCTGGTCGGGATGCAACGCCCACTTGCCGTCGTAGCCCAGCACACGCGTGCGCATCGAGTAGTCGCGCAACGCGTCGAGCTCGCGGATCTTCAGGAAGGGCCCGTCGATCACCTGCAGACCGTTGGCCCGTCCGGCCATGAGGATCTTGCTGAAGACGTAGTGGAAGTGGTCGCCGGGGTACTCGGGTACCTGCACGCCGGCCGTGAGCACCGGCATCTCCATGGAAGCCGCGAAGTCGGCTGGACCGAAGATGATCGTCTCGGTACGGCTGGACGCCGCGCAGATCTCCTCGACATTGATGAGCCCACGCGTCGTCTCGATCTGGGCCTCGATGCCGACCCGGCTCTTGCGACCGGTGGTCTCCTCGATCTGCGTGAGCAGGAGGTCGAGCGCGACGACCTCCGCAGCCGACTGCACCTTGGGCAGCATGAGCTCGTCGAGGCGCTCCGACGCGTTCTCGACGACGTGGACGACGTCGCGGTACGTCCACTTCGTGTCCCACGCGTTCACCCGCACGCACAGGACCGTGTCACCCCAGTCCTGTTCGTTGATCGCCTTCACGACGTTGTCGCGCGCGGCCTCCTTCTCGAGGGGCGCCACCGAGTCCTCGAGGTCGAGGAACACCATGTCGGCACCGAGGCCGGGCGCCTTGCCGAGCATCTTGGGGCTCGACCCGGGCACCGAGAGGCAGGAACGGCGGGGAAGATTGCGTGAGCGCTCGGACATGTCAGGCAAATTACCGAGCCGGGCCGGGGTTGTCTGGATCGAGGTGCCCGGCGCCGTGAGTCCCCACCGGGCCCGAGGGGTAGCCTCGCCCCCGTGAGCCGGGCTGCGCCGACCCGAACGCTTCACCCCGTGGGCGAAGGCGTGTACGCGTGGCTCCAGCCCGGGGGCGAGACGGGCGTCAGCAACGCCGGCGTGGTCGTCGACGACGACGGCGTCACCGTCATCGACACGCTGATGGTCCCTTCGCAATGGGAACCGTTCGCGGCCGCCGTCGAGGCGCTGGGTCTGCCGGTGCGACGCGTCGTTCTCACGCACGCGCACATCGACCATGTCGGAGGCACGAAGGCGTTCCGCAACGCCGCGGTGTATGCGTCGCCGTACACGAGCGACGTCCTCGACCAGGAAATGCCGATGGACGCGTACAAGGCGTTCATGCCCGCGTTCACCGACGAGTTCGACGATCTGGCCGAGCTCGGCACGCGCGCCGTCACGCACCTCGTCGACGGCGCGGCAACGCTCACCCCCAGGGTCGAGGTGCTCCCCGCTTCGGGTCATACCCCGGGCGATCTCGTGGTGCTCGTCGACGACGCCGACGTGTGCTTCGCCGGCGACCTCTGCTTCTTCGGTGTCACCCCGCTCGCGTTCCAGGGCGACCCCGCGACGTGGGTCGACATGCTCGACGCGATCGCCGAGCTCGCCGGCACGATCGTTCCCGGCCACGGGCCCATCGGCGACGAGCGCGACGTCCACGCGTTGCAGGGTTACCTGCGCGCGTGCGTCGCCGCGCGCGGTGACGTACGCGCGATCGGACCGGGCCCTTGGGACGAATGGCTCGAACGCGACCGCGACGCGATCAACGTCGAGAAGGCGGCCATGCTCGCCGCCGGCGACGAGGGAATGCCGCCGTCGATGCTGAAGGCGATCGGCCTCGGCTGAACCCTCGATGCGGTAGCGTCTCACGGCGTACGAGACCGGTCGCGAGGAACACCTTGGCGCAGAACCCCGATCCCACGCTGAAGATCACCAGTCTGAAGGGTGTCACGCGCACGCTCGACGACTGGACGACGATGTTCCACCTGTGCCTCGTCGTGCTGCCCGACCGTCCCGAGGGAGCACTGTGGCTCCCGGTCGCTCGACGCATCTTCCAGGTGCTCGGCGACGCGGATTGCCGGACGGCCGTGTGCGTTGCCGGTAGCGACTACATCGCGAAGCGCGTGGTGGGCACAGGCGCCGACGAGTTCCTCGTCTTCACCGACCCCGACAAGACGTTCGCGCGGAGCCTCGGTCTCACGAGGCTTCCCGCCTTCGTGCACTTGCGCCAAGATACGACGCTCGTGGACGCCGCCGAGGGATGGAACGCGCGCGACTGGCAACGCGTCGCCGACGGCGTCGCCAAGGCGATGAAGTGGAGCACCCCGCAGGTCGCGCGCGCGACCGATCCGGCACCCACCGAGGGTTGGCCGGTCTGATCGTCGGCGTCTGCCCTGTTGCGCCCCCGTCAACGGCGTAGTGTGCCCGGCCCCACGGCCGCCTGAACCAGGACTTTCCCCCTCGAAGCGGTCGCTCGCGCACCGCCCGCGACGCCGACGCGCATGACTCATGGACGCCATGTGCACGTGGTGCTGTTTGCCCGAATCCGCGAACCCTGTCCGAGACGCGTTACAGCTTGGTTGGCGCGATGCCGAAGAAAGTGTCTAGCGTTCCCGGGACTCGCCCGTGGCTCGCATTCCGCGACTGCACGCGGGCTCGTTGTTAGTGTGCGCACGTTTCAGCTTTGAGACCGTGTTCGCAAGGACAAGCAGAGGCGGCGGTGCCAAAGGGAGTCCCCATGAACCTCCGGGTTGCTCGGATCGTTGCCGTCGTCGCGGTCATCGTGGCCGCGCTGGCGTTGGCACCGCTTGCCGCAGGTGGCTCGCCAATCGACGACAAGAAGGCCGAGGCCGCGCGTCTGCAAGCGCAGATCGACGCGAACGGCACGAAGATCGACGCGCTGTCGGAGCAGTACAACGGCGCGATCTACCGGCTGTCGAAGATCGACGCGCAGATCGCGGAGTCACAATCCCGTGTCAAGGCCGCGCAGGACAACTTCGACCAGCTCCGCCAACAGGTCAGCACCCGCGCCGCGGCGATCTACATGGGCGCCGGTAGCGACGATCCGCTCTCGGCCATCGACGTCCAGAGCATCAACGACCTCGGCGCCCGTTCGAAGTACGCAGCCGCGGCGACGAGCCGCGACCGCGCGCTGATGTCGCGGCTCACCACGTCGAAGGAAACGCTGCAGACGCAGCGCAAGGAGCTCGACAAGGAGCGCGCGCAGGCGCAGGGCGAGAAGGACAAGCTCGCCAAGGCCCGCGCTGATCTCCAGAGCGCGAACGCGCAACAGCAGAACCTGCTCTCGAAGACCAAGACCGACATCAACGCGCTGATCAAGAAGGCACAAGACGACGCGCGCGCCGCGCAGGCCGCGCTCGCAGCGGCGGCCGCTCGCCAGCGCGCCGACGCGCAGAGCTCGGGTGGTGGTGGCGGCGGCCGCTCCGGGATCAACATCCCGATCGGTTCGATCCCGCCGACCTCACCTCGCGCCATGGTCGCCGTGAACTTCGCACTTGCACAGGTCGGGAAGCCGTACGCGTACGCGACGTCGGGTCCCGCCACCTACGACTGCTCCGGACTCACCGCGGCGGCGTGGGGCGCGGCCGGTGTGTCACTCCCCCACTACTCGGGCGCGCAGTACGACATGCTGCCGCACGTTCCGCTCAGCGCGATTGAGCCGGGCGACCTCCTCTTCCGGGGGGCCGGCGGCAGTCAGCACGTCGAGATCTACATCGGCAACGGCATGGTGGTCACCGCACCGCACACCGGCGACTTCGTGAAGGTCGCGCCGATGGGCAGCGTGCTGCCGCTGGCGGCGCGGCCGGGCTGATCCTGGCTCGGCACAGCCCTTCCGACCCGGCTGCGCCATACGATGCGGTCGTGACCACGACCGCCGGCGACTCCGTCCGACTCACGCGCTTCTCACACGGTGCCGGGTGCGCCTGCAAGCTGTCGCCCGCCGATCTCCGCACGGTGCTCGGGCTCGTACGCGGGCTCGAACCGTCGGGTGACCCGGACCTTCTCGTCGGTCTCGACACGTCGGACGACGCAGCCGTGTACCGGCTGCGTGACGACCTCGCCATCGTGGTCACGACCGACTTCTTCACGCCGATCGTCGACGACCCCTACGACTGGGGGCGCATCGCGGCGACCAACGCGCTGTCGGACGTCTACGCGATGGGCGGCGCGCCGCTTCTCGCCCTGAATCTCGTGGCGTGGCCGCGGGAAGGCCTGCCGTTCGAGCTGCTCGCGCGCGTCCTCGACGGCGGTAGCGACGTGGTGCGGGCGGCGGGCGCGATCGTGGGAGGCGGTCATTCCATCGACGATCCCGAACCGAAGTACGGGCTCGCGGTCGTCGGCACCATTCATCCCGACGAGGTCCACACCAATGCGGGCGCGCGTGCATCCGATGTCCTCGTCCTCACGAAGCCGATCGGCCTCGGTGTGATCTCCACCGCGGTGAAGCGGGAGGCCGTGTCGCCTGCGATGGTCGACGAGGCCATCCGCGTCATGACGACACTGAACGCCGGGGCCCGTGACGCGGTTGCCGAGATGGGTGACGCGGTGCACGCCGTCACCGACGTGACCGGCTTCGGATTGCTCGGCCACCTTCGCGAGGTGTTGAACGCCTCCGGGGCCGGCGCGGAGGTCGACGCATCACACGTCCCCGTGATCGACGGTGTGCGCGAGCTGATGAGCGCGGGAATGGTCGCGGGTGGCACGCAGCGCAACCACGCGTTCGTCGCGCCCGACGTCGACTGGAACGGGCTCGCGGAACAGGAGCAATTGCTGCTCGCCGACGCGCAGACTTCGGGTGGGTTGCTCGTCTCGGTGGCCGCCGAGGCGGCAGACGCGTTCGTCGATGCGCTTGCACGCCACGGCACCTTGGCCCACGCGGTGATCGGCCGCGTCACCGACGGCCCCGCGGGTCGTGTGCGGGTCGTTACGGGATGACGAGCATTCCGAGCTCGGCCTCGAGCTGCTGACGCGGCTTCGCTCCGACCGACGCGCGCTCCATCCTCCCGTTGCGGAACAACCCGATCATCGGGATGCTCTGCACGCCGTACTCCTGAGCGATCGCGGGATTGTCGTCGATGTTGACCTTGACGACCTTGTAGGAGCCGCTGCGCATCATCGCGATCTGCTCGACGATCGGGCTCACCTGGCGGCACGGACCGCACCATGGCGCCCAGAAGTCGACGATCACCGGAACGTCACTGCCGAGCACCTCGGTTGCGAACGATGCCGTGTCGACCGAGCGCACCGGGCCCTCGGGCGGATCCTCGGGGACCGGTTCGGACGGGCGCTCTCCCGCCGTCACCGCGGCCAACCACTGCGCTGCCTGGCGAACGCTCTCGAGCGCGACCTGGTGCTGCATCGGGTACTCGCCGTAGACGACCGGCACACCATGCGACTCGAGCGTCCGCGCGAGGGCACGACCGCGGGCGACCGGGATCAGCGGATCCTCCGAGCCGTGCTGCACCAGCACGGGGACGTCGCGTGCCGCGTCCCAGTCGTACTCGAGGCCTTCCATCTCCGGGAGATAGGTACTCATCGCGAGGATGCCGGCGGGATGGTCCCGCTCGCTGCGGCGCAGACCCAGCGCGACGGCGAGGGCCGCGCCCTGCGAGAATCCGCCGACGATCGCATCACGGCGCGGAAGTCCGTACTCCTGCGATTTCTCGTCGAGCAGGTCGTCGAGCGCGTCGAGGCTCGACAGGAACGTGCTGTTCGCGCTCGCTCCGTCGCCGGTGATGCCGCCGATGTCGTACCAGCCGAAGCCCGGCGGCGCAGCGATCGGTCCGCGAGGCAGCACGGTCACGAAGCGGCCGTCGGGATCGAGGTACGGCAGCAGGCCACCCAGGTCTCGCTCGTCGGCACCGAATCCGTGCACGAGCAGGAACAGCCGCTCCGGCGCCTGTCCCCGCACCACGTTCGTCACCAACGCCATCGTCGTCTCCCGTCATGTCGTCGTGTCCGGCGCGTCGTCGTCCGGCTACGCGATCGGCGTCGCGCGGGCCGTCCTAAGCTGCGGCGACGTGCGAGCACCCCGCCGGTATCTCCACCTTCCCAGCCTCGCGCAGCTTCGCCAGCTGCAGCACCGTTGGAACCGGGTGCTCGTGCTCTCGGCCCTGACCGGCCTGATCACGGGCGTGCTCGTCGCCGGGTTCGACTGGATCACCTCCGAGGTGCTTCTCCGTCATGTCGAGGAGCTACCCCATGTCGCGCTCGCCTTCGCACCTGCGGTGGGTCTCGTCGTCGCGACCGCCGCATTGCTGTGGCTCGGCGAAGGGGCGTCACCGGCGACGTCGGACGAGTACCTGCACGTCTACCACGACCGGCACTTGCGCATGAACCTGCGCGAGGTGCCGGCGAAGGTCCTCGCTTCCATCGCGACGCTCGGTTCCGGCGGTGCGATGGGCTTCGAGGGCCCGTCGATCTACATCGGCGCCGCGACCGGGTCGTGGATACAGCGGCGGTTCAGTCGCTACTTCTCCCGCGACGACTCCAAGCTGCTGCTCGTGGCGGGTGCGGCTGCGGGCGTCTCGGCGATCTTCAAGGCTCCGGCAACCGGGGCGCTCTTTGCGATCGAGGTCCCGTACCAGGAGGACACGGCAGCGCACGCAGTGCTTCCGGCGCTCGTCGCATCGGCGGCGTCGTACCTCGCCTTCGTCGGCTTTCACGGCACCGATCCCCTGTTCCAGATTTCCGGCCAACCGCACTTCGACGCGGTCGACCTCCTGGGCGCGATGGGCCTCGGCCTGCTCGCCGGTCTGGGGGCACGCGCCTTCGTGTGGCTCCTGCGGCGGGCCAAGGAGTGGTCGTCGACCGCGCCGATTCCTTTGCGCCTGTCCGTGGGCGGAGGAGGGTTGGCACTCAGCGCCGCGCTCGGGTTCTGGTTGTTCCGCGGGAACCCGGTGACGATCGGTCCCGGCTACCGGGCGATCGAATGGTCCCTCGGCCGGCATGCGTTCACACTCGTGCTGCTGCTCTTCGCGCTGCACGCATTCGCCACCGCCTGCACGATCTTCGGCGGTGGAGCGGGCGGAACGTTCATCCCGCTCGTCGTGCAGGGATGGCTGCTCGGAGGGGTTGTCACGTCCGCGTTGGGCTCGCACACGTCGTTGTTCCCCGTGCTCGGTGCGGCCGCCTTTCTCGGTGCCGGCTACCGCACACCCATCACCGGCGTCGTCTTCGTGGCGGAATCGACGGGAAGACCGGGCTTCGTCGTCCCGGCGCTCGTCGCCACCGCGATCTCACAGCTCGTCATGGGTCGCTCGTCGATCACGCCGTATCAACGAGCGCGCCGGCCCAGTCTCCTCGAGCGTCGCTTCGACCTGCCGGTCACGGCCGCGCTCGTGCCCGAGCCCGCGCTGACCCCTCCGGACGCGACGCTCGAAGAGCTGGTCGACCGGCATTTCCTCACGACGCGAGCGAAGACGGTTCCCGTCGTCGACGAGGCGACGTATCTCGGAACGGTGCACCTCGACGACGTACTGCGCGTGGAGAGAACGGAACGCCGCCGTCTGGTCGCGCGCGACATCATGCGCGACGACACGCCGATCGCCACTGTCGACTGGGATCTGCGGCACGCACTACGCGTGATGGGTGCCACCGATCTGGATCGCATCACGGTCGTCGACGGCGATCGGCTCGTCGGCGTGGTGACGACGTCCGAGATCGTGCGCATCGACGAGATCATCGGCGACGAGAGCAACTAGGTACCCGCCTTGGCGTCAGCGACGCATGTGACGCGACAGGTCGCCGAAGAGCTCGGGCACGATGAGGCGATCCGTGAAGTGCCATCCGGTGGGGCCGCGCCGGAACTCGTCGTGGTACTGCCCCGACAGGACCGGCTGGGGCGGGAAGTCGGGCCGCCCCTGCAGCACCGTGAAGCAGCAACGCGACGACGCGACGTCGGCGTCCCGCACCCATGTCACGTGCAGATTCGTGATGACGTGCATCGTGCAGGGCACGCCGTCGTACAGGATCACATCGTCGTAGGCCCGCCTGACCTGCTCGACGCCTTGGAGCACGTCGGTACGGCGTGAGCTTCGCCACGTTGCGTGCCGGAACAGCTCCGCGACTCCGTCGAGATCGCCACGGTCGAGGCGCTCCGCGTACGCGTGGACCAGTCGGGCGACCTCCTGCACGGCCCGCATCCTCCCACCTTGTGTGGAATCACGGCACATAGCGCCGTCAATCCACACGAGGTGGGGGTGTTTTAGTGTGCGCGACGTGGAGGCGAGGCGCCGGCGGTTCTGGGGATGGGGGTACGAGGGCGAAGGGCCGACGCGGGAGCAACAGGAACGGCTCGCGAAGACACTGGCCACACGCTTCGGGATCGACGGTCTGACGATCGTCGCGCCTCCGACCGTCGACGAGCTCGAGCTGCCGGGGCCACGCGTGCAGCCGCCCGCCGCGCTCCGGTCGATCTGCTCCGCGGACGCCGCCGATCGCGCCGGGCACACCTACGGCAAGTCGTTTCGCGACATCGTGCGCGCGCTGCATCGTGACTTCAGTACACCGCCCGACATCGTCGCGTTCCCACGGGACGAACGCGACGTCGTGGCGCTGCTCGACTGGTGCCATGCCGAACACCTGGCCGCCATCCCCTACGGCGGTGGGTCGTCGGTCGTCGGAGGTGTGGAGGCTGCGGTCGGCGATGGATATGCGGGAGCGGTCAGCATCGACCTCCTGCACCTGGACGGGGTGCTCGAGGTCGACCGGACCTCCCGGGCCGCACGAATTCAAGGCGGCGTGTACGGACCGGCGCTCGAAGATCAGCTCCGCCCGCACGCGCTGACGCTTCGTCATTACCCGCAGTCGTTCGAGCTCTCGACACTCGGCGGCTGGATCGCGACGCGCTCCGGAGGCCACTACGCCACGCTGTACACGCACATCGACGACTTCGTGGAGTCGCTTCGCGTCGTGACACCCCGTGGCGTCGTCGAGACCCGCCGGCTGCCCGGTTCGGGTGCCGGACCGTCACCCGACCGATGGTTCATCGGCTCCGAAGGGACGCTCGGCATCATCACCGAAGCATGGATGCGGCTGCAGGACCGTCC
This sequence comes from uncultured Burkholderiales bacterium, assembly GCA_964548555.1. Lineage (GTDB taxonomy): Bacteria > Actinomycetota > Acidimicrobiia > IMCC26256 > JAMXLJ01 > JAMXLJ01. The sequence continues at coordinate 9,093 of CAZJSY010000018.1, read as the reverse complement.
GACGTTCCGGGCGGCGACCACCGGGCGCTTCGAGCGTTTCGACGACGGGGTGGAAGCCGCACGCGCGCTCGCGCAATCGGGGTTGTTCCCCGCGAACTGCCGCCTGCTCGACGCCACCGAGGCCATGGTCACCAACACCGACGACGGCACCGCGCACGTGCTGCTCGTCGCGTTCGAGTCGGCCGACCACCCGCTCGACGCCTGGATCCGTCGTGCGGTCGAATGCGTTCGCGATCATGGAGGACGCGTCGACGACGACGCGATCACGACACGAAGCGGAGTCGAAGGCGAGCGTGCCGGTGCCGCGGGCGCGTGGCGCAGCGCATTCGTGCGCGCCCCCTACACGCGTGACGCACTGGTCGGCCTCGGCATGATCAGCGAGACGTTCGAGACCGCGACGACGTGGGACGTCTTCCCCGACCTCCATACCGACGTTCTCACCGCGACCACCGCCGCGATGCGCGACGTCGGTGCGTGGCCCGGCATCGTGACGTGTCGCTTCACGCACGTGTATCCCGATGGCCCCGCCCCGTACTTCACGGTGATGGCACCGGGTCGCCCCGGCGCGCAGCTGGAGCAGTGGGCCACCATCAAGGAAGCGGCATCGGATGTGCTCCTCGCTCACGGCGCGACGATCACCCATCATCACGCGGTCGGCCGTGATCACCGTCCGTGGTACGACCGACAGCGCCCGGGCCTGTTCGCGGACGCACTGCGCTCGGCAAAGCGGGCGCTCGATCCGGACGGGATCCTCAACCCGGGTGTGCTCGTCGACCCGGCGTAACGTTTCGCCGTGAGCTATCGCGCCGTGATCTTCGACCTGGGCGGCGTGGTGTTCCCCTCGCCGTTCGACACCTTCACCGCCTACGAGCGCGAGAACGGTCTGCCTGACCGGTTCATCCGCAGTGTCGTCGCTGCGAGCGCGGACCATGGCGCCTGGGCCCGGCTCGAACGGGGCGAGGTCACGATGCCGGAGTTCCACGCGGCCTTCGAGGCGGAGTGCGCCGAAGCCGGCGGCGTGGTCGACGCGGCGGAGCTCATGGGCGCGATCTCGGCCGGCTTCGGACCCCGTCCCGCGATGGTGACCGCGATCGGTCGCATCCGTGACGCGGGACTTCGCACCGGCGCGCTCACGAACAACTGGGCTTCGGACGAGGATTCGGGGAACCGTTCGCGCGCCACGGATGAGCTCGCCGACCTGTTCGACGTCGTCGTGGAGTCGACAGTGGTCGGGCTCCGCAAGCCGGATCCGCGCATCTACGAGCTCGTGTGCGAGCGGCTCGAGGTGAAGCCGGCCGAGACGGTGTTCCTCGATGATCTGGGCGTCAACCTCAAGCCGGCCCGGGCGCTCGGCATGGCGACGATCAAGGTGCTCCACCCCGAGGATGCCCTGCGCGAGCTCGGGCGCGTCCTCCAGCTACCACTCGAGGCGTCGACATAACGATGGAGCTGTTGCTGATCCGGCACGCCGAGCCCGTCCGTGTCGGCCCGGGCGAAACCGGCGGCCTCCCGGTCGATCCTTCCCTCACTCCACTCGGCGTCGAGCAGGCGGACCGGCTCGCCACGTGGTTCGCGCACGAGCGTCTGGACCGCGTGTTGTCGAGCCCGTTGCGACGGGCGGTGGAGACGGCGGCGCCGCTGGCCGCTGCGCACGGCGTGGAACCGGAGATCGTGGACGGGCTCGTCGAATACGACGCGAACGCGGACCACTACATACCGGTCGAGGAAATGCGGGTGAACCGCGACGATCGCTTCGTCGCGATGGTGGAGGGGCGGTGGGAGGACTACGGCGGGGAACGCCCCGACGTGTTCCGGGCCCGCATCGTGCCCGCGCTCGACGCCGTCGTCGAACGGTTTCCCGGCGGCCGCATTGCGGTCGTGTGCCACGGCGGCGTGATCAACGTCTATCTCGGGTATCTCCTCGGCATCGAACGTCACCTGTGGTTCGAGCCCGCGTACGCGTCCGTGAGCCGCGTCGCGGCGTCGCGCCTCGGGCATCGTTCCGTCCTGTCGCTGAACGAGACGGGACACCTCGTCGGACGGCGTGACGACTCGCGTCGCCCGGCGCGACGCGAGTCCCCCGGCGATCCCCTTCCGTAGACTGCGACGAAACCGGAGATGGAGCGCAGGCGTGCTCGGACGAGCGGGACGCCGGAGCGGTATCGACCAACGAAACCGGAGATGTGATGGCCACTGCGCTGTCGAGCAAGGGCCGCACCGTCGGCGACGTCATGAGCCGTCCCCCCGTCACGGCCACCGCAGAGGAGACCTTCGCCACCGTCGCCCGTCGCATGCGAGACAACCGGGTGGGTTCGGTGATCGTGGTCGACGGCGAGCGACCTGTCGGGATCCTGACGGAGCGCGACGTCCTGCGGGCCACCGGCTCCGGAGCCGAACCCGACGGCGCGCGCGTGCGCGACTGGATGACGGCCGACCCCGACTCGGTCTCGTCGGAGCGGACCGCGGCCGACGCGTTCGCGGCGCTCGCCGAGCACGGGTACCGGCACTTTCCCGTCGTCGATAACGGCACGCTGGTGGGCGTCGTCTCGATTCGGGACCTGCTGAAGCTCGCGCAGATCCAGCCGGCCGACGCGATGGCCCACGAAGTGCCGCGCGGCCTCGAGGGTGTCGTCGTGGCCGAGACCGACATCGGCGACGTCCGCGGCCTCGAGGGCTTCTACCACTACCGGCAGTACAGCGCGGTGGAGCTCGCCCGGAAACGGACGCTCGAAGACGTCTGGTACCTGCTGTTCGAGGGCGAGCTCCCGTCGATCGCAGAGCGCCAGGCCTTCATCGACGAGATCGCACCGCTTCGTGTCATCCCGCAGAACGTGAAGGCGGTGCTGCCCGCGATCGTGAGCGTCGCGCCCGACGCACCGCCGCTCGACATGCTTCGGACCACGCTGTCGCTGCTCGCGTCGTCGCTGGGATTCCGACCGTGGGGTGACGTGTCACCCGACGAGCTGCGCCGGCAGGCCCTGCAGCTCTGCGCGGTGGTGCCGACGCTGTTGACCGCGCTCTACCGCTTGAGTCGGGGACTCGAACCCGTCGAGCCCCATGCGGACCTGCCCTATGCAGCGAACTACTTGTACATGCTCACCGGGGACGTGCCACCGCCCGAGCATGCGCGCGCGGTGGAGCAGTACCTCATCTCGACGATCGACCACGGCTTCAACGCGTCCACGTTCACCGCACGCGTGATCGCGTCGACGCAGGCCGATCTCGGCGCCGCGATCGTCGGGGCGATCGGAGCGCTCTCGGGACCCCTGCACGGCGGTGCGCCGAGCCGAGCCCTCGACATGGTGGACGCGATCGGGACGATCGATCGTGCCGAGCCGTGGCTGCGCGACGCGGTGGAGCGCGGCGACCGGCTCATGGGCTTCGGGCACCGGGTGTACAAGACCGACGACCCGCGGTCGCTGCTGCTGCGCGAGGTCGCCGAACGGCTGGGCGGCCCCCGCGTCGAGCTGGCGGAGCAGATCGAGCGCAAGGCGGTCGAGGTGCTCGCGGAGTTGAAGCCCGGGCGGCGCCTCTACACGAACGTCGAGTTCTACGCGGGGATCGTGATGGACACGATCGGCATCCCGCGGGAGATGTTCACTCCGACGTTCGCCTCGAGCCGGGTGATCGGCTGGACGGCGCATGTGCTCGAGCAGGCCGGCGACAACCGGCTCATCCGCCCGAGCGCCCAGTACGTCGGGCCGCCCCCGCCGCAGCCCGTGCCCGAGCCGGACTGAGCTCTGACCTGCGGCGGACGGCGACGACCGGGACTATCCTCTCGCCACCTTCTGACAGCCGGTTGACGTCCAGCTCCGGACAAAACGGATAAACCGTTTTTTCACCGCAATCTGGAAAGTCCCGGTGAATTGTGCGTACACTGCCCGCTCCCGTCGGGCAGGGGCTCGCGGGCAGGGGACCACCGAGCCGTTGGGCGTTACCCCGCGCCCTCGGAAGGACGTTCGATGTCGCAGTTGCGTCGATTGCTGGGAATCGTCGTGACCTTGGCGATGGCCACGGGCACACTGATCCTCTCTGGTGCCGGCACCGCGTCGGCGGCGCCCACCTGGGACGCGAATCTCACCCGCTACCCGTACCTGACCGACCTCGTCGGCACGCGCGTGACCGTCAACTGGGCCACGACGCGGCTCAATAGCGTCTCCTCGACGGGTTTCGTGACGTGGGGACCACCGGGTCAGTGCGGTGCCCACACCGCGCCGGCGACCCGTAACAACCTCGCCGTCGGCTCGACCACACCGCCCAACACCCAGACGCTCGAGTACCGCTGGGAGGCGTCGATCGACGTGGGCACGCCCGGCACCTACTGCTACCGCGTGTTCCTCGGCAGCTCGAAGAATCCTCCCCCCACGCCGATCGACCTCCTCGCCGCAGATGCGTCACCGACGTTCACCTCACAGACGCCCGCCGGCTCGACACAACCGTTCTCGTTCGCCGTCATCGGCGACTGGGGCCAGGTCGACAACACCGGTTCCAACGTGAACGAGCAGAACGTGCTGAGCCAGCTCGCGAACAGCGGCGTGAACTTCGCCGTCTCCGTGGGTGACAACGCGTACAACAGCGGTACCCAGGAGGAGTACGGCGACCTCAACCAGACGACGTACCAGAAGGTCGACAACACCACGAACCCGCCGACGCTCACACCGGTGGGAATGAGCGCGGTCTTCGGCCCGAGCTTCTGGAAGGTGCCGGGCAAGTCGGTTCCGATGTTCGCCGCGGTGGGGAACCACGGCCTGGTGAGCAGCGACTCGAACGGCCACCCGCAGATCGTCAACTGGCCGCAGAGCACCGCGGTCTTCACGTCGGGCGGTCGCAACGCGGTGACGACGTACGACAACAGCGCCGTGTACGGCCCGGGAGCCAAGGCCACGATCGCGGACACGTGGTACGCGTTCAGCGCAGGTACCGCGCGCTTCTACGTGCTCACGGCCGCGTGGCCCGACAACGCATGGGGCACGGCCGATCCGAACATGGGCGGCTACGCCAACGACTACCTCGCGCACTGGAAGCCGGGCGCGGCAGAGTACGAGTGGCTCAAGGCCGACCTCAACGCGCACCCCGGCGGCATCAAATTCGCCTTCTTCCATAAGCCGCTCCAGGCCGACACGAGCAGCCTTCGGGAGTCGAGCGACCCGTACCTTCGCAGCGATACGCCGGAAGGCGGTGGCGTGAACAGCCTGGAGTCGCTGCTCTCCCGCAACGGCGTGGCCATCGCGTTCAGCGGGCACGCACACATCTACGAGCGCAACAACCCGCACGCGGGTGACAGCCTCTACAGCTACGTGACCGGTGGCGGTGGCGCGGCACCGGAGTCGCTCAGCGGCTCGACCCTCAACTGCCACGCGCAGGACATGTACGCCATCTCATGGTCGGCGTCCAACGGCGGCCGGGCGTGCGGCGGCGGAGCGGCACCCGCGAACGCGTCGGACTTCTTCCACTTCCTCAAGGTCACGGTGAACGGCTATCAGGTGTCGGTCACGCCCATCAACGCCGCGGGTGGGACCTTCGACCAGTGGTCCCACGACTTCACCCCGACGCCGGCTGCCGCGAGTTCCGGCTTCCTGGTCGACGGCAGGGGCGGGCTTCAGCCGTTCAGCGTCGGTGGAGCAGCGCCGCTCGGTGCTCCGAATGGTGCCCCGTACTGGAGCTGGGACATCGCCCGCGGCGTCGCATTGATGCCCGGCACGACCGGCGGATACGTACTCGACGGTTGGGGTGGCCTGCACCCGTTTGGTATCGGCAACAACGCGGCACCGCCGATGCCGAGCGGCGGTCCGTACTGGAAGGGTTGGGACATCGCCAAGGGCGTCGCGATCAAGCCCGACGGTACGGGCGGGTACGTCGTCGACGCGTGGGGTGGCCTGCACGGCTTCGCCATCGGCAACAACCCGGTTCCGACAACGCCGACGGATGGTGCCTACTGGAACGGCTACAGCATCGCCCGTGGCGTCACGCTGCTGCGTGGCGGGGGCGGGTACGTCGTCGACGGATTCGGCGGTCTGCACCCGTTCACTGCCAACGGCTCCACGGCGCCGCCCGCGATCGGTGGCTCCTACTGGTACGGCTGGGACATCGTTCGCGGTGTCACCAGCACGACCGACGGAGCAGCCGGGTACATCGCTGACGGATTCGGCGGCATCCACGGCTTCCGGATCCGAAAGGACCCGGCGGCGGTGACGGCCTTCACGGGCTACTGGAAGGGTTGGGACATCGCACGCGGTCTGTCCCTCTGACCCGGTCGCAACACACGAACACGAAGTGAATGTGCCGCACCTTCGGGTGCGGCACATTCGCGCGTCGCGGCGGTTCCCGTGTCTCGCGCGTGTAACGACCACGGAACGCGGGCGAGGCCAACGTTGCGTGCGGCATCCGCGACTTTTGCGCGCGAGTTCCGTAGCCTCACGGGTGCGGCCCGGGATCTTGCTTCAGCGGAGCCTCACCCTGCCCCTCCGGCTGCGGCAGCCCGGGCCGCTTTCCGACGCTCACGCGCGTCGTCCCCCGATGACGACGGGGTGAACTTCCGGTCCCGTCGAATCCCCTCGGCGTGCTCGCCCGTAACCCATGGAACGGTCGACGCACCAAGCACGCGAGGAGGAAACGCGTATGGCTGGTCGAGTAAGAACGCGTCACGTGTTGCAATCGTCGTTCGTCGCGGCGGCGGTCGTGCTGGCGCTCGCGGCGGTCGTTCCCGCGGCGGGCGCAGAGGGATCCCATTCCCGCCATTCCCGCGAGAACGAGTTCAAGCAGACGAATCTGATCTCGAACCGCACCGATCAAGGCGCCCAGCTGGTTGACTCGAACGTGCAGAACCCGTGGGGGCTCGCGCTCAGTCCGACGAGTCCGCTGTGGGTGTCGGACAACAACGGCGGCGTGGCCAGCGTCTACATGATCAACGTGGGTGGGACCACCGTGGCCGGGCCGAAGCTCACCGTGACGCTGCCGGGTGGCCGCGCGTCCACCGGGGACGGGCCGAGCCCGACGGGTCAGGTGTTCAACCCCACAACCGCGTTCACCGTGACGTCGACGTCGGGGTCGGGACCGGCGGCGTTCATCTTCTCGTCGGAGTCGGGCCAGATCACGGCGTGGAACCGGGATGCCGACCCGATCACCATGGGCATGTCGACTGCACAGGTGGAGTTCAGCTCCCCGACCGCGGTCTACAAGGGCCTGGCCCTGGCGAACTCGGACGACGGGGCGCACCTCTACGCGACGAACTTCCATGACGGGACGGTCGACGTCTTCGACACGCACTTCCACAAGGTGCGCCTCGACGGCAACTTCCGAGACGACGACCTGCCGGCGAACTACGCACCCTTCGGTATCCGGGCGATCGATGGACGCATCTACGTGACGTACGCACTGCAAAAGCTGCCCGACAAGCACGACGACATGGCGGGCCCAGGGAACGGCTTCGTCGACGTGTTCACCACGGAGGGCCATTTCGTCAAGCGGCTCGTCTCCCGTGGAGCTCTCGACTCGCCGTGGGGACTCACCATCGCGCCCGAGGGCTTCGGTCCGTTCACCGGCAAGCTCCTCGTCGGGAACTTCGGCGACGGCCGGATCGGCGTGTACGACCGCAACTCCGGTGACTTCGAGGGTCACTTGAAGGACGAGCACGGCAAGATCATCAGCATCGACGGCTTGTGGGGTCTGATCGTCGGGACACCGGCGACGGGGGGAACGCACACCCTGTTGTTCAGTGCCGGCATCAACGGCGAGAAGGACGGACTCGTCGGCTCCATCAATCCGGCCTGAGCTTCACGACGAAGCACAGCGCGCGCACACGGTCCCCTGGTTCGGTTCTCCCCGACCGGACCAGGGGACCGGTCGCGTTCGCGTTTCGTCGCGACGCGCGCGCACGCATTCGCGTGCATGCGCGAAGGAGTTGTGTTCGCGCAATCCAACACGGCGCGTGCTTCGTAGATCCGCGCAACGCTTCGCTCCCGTGTGCAGCGATGCGGCACATGCTCGAAGCAGAGACGGCGAATTGGAGGTCCGGGTATGCGTCGCTATCTCATCGTCGCGAATCGCACCGTCACTGGTGAGCACCTCGTCAAGGAAGCGCTGATCCGGCACTCGCTCAGCCGGAGCGCCTTTCATGTCGTGGTTCCGATGCATCCTGCGGAAGAAGGGCTGGTGTGGAGCGAAGGACAGGCTCGCGCGCACGCGCGTGCCCGACTCGACGAGGCATTGGAAGACCTACGCGGCGCCGGACTGGACGTGACCGGAGAAGTGGGCGACGCAAGTCCACTTCGAGCGGTCGAAGACGCGGTGCGCGATCAGTGTTTCGACGAGATCATCGTCTCCACGCTGCCGCCGGGAGTCTCACGCTGGGTCAAGCTCGATCTCCCGAACAGGCTGCGGCGCCGGTGCTCGGTCCCGGTCACGCACGTCATCGCGACCCAGGAGTACGCACGATGACCGGGGTCATGCCCCGTGTCGGACGGATTGTTGTCGTGATGAGCGCGCTCGTCGTTGTCGCGCTGCCCCTCGAGGGATGCAGCAGCAGTAGCGGTGCCAGTAGCGCCAAGACCGTGCAGGTCCGCCTCGTCGAGTTCCAGCTCACACCGAACGCGGCCGACGTGAAGGCAGGCACGCTCGGATTCGACGTACGCAACGCGGGCACGACGAAGCACGAGATGGTCGTCGTACGGGCCGGCTCGGCCGATGAGCTGCCCAAGCGCGCGGACGGGAGTGTCGACGAGGACAAGATCGCGCCGACCGACAAGGCCGGTGAGACGGGCGAGTTCGACGCGAGCCGCACGAAGTCGGTCAGCCTCGACCTGAGGCCGGGGAACTACGTCATGTTCTGCAACATCGTGCAGGACACCGCCGCCGGCCCGGTCAGCCACTTCGCCAGAGGCATGCACGCCCAAATCTCCGTCACCTGATCTTCTTTCACAACCAACCGGCTGATGTCCGGGCGGCGCGGGTGGGGGGACGCGCGGGGCGGGTGCTGCGGAACGTTCGCCCGAGGCGCCTGGAGCCGCGTCCACCTCGTCCGTCCCGCCAAACCACCCGACGTGCCCGGGAAAGGATTCGAACCTTCACATCCCCGGAGGGATCAGCGGGTTTAAG
>CAZJSY010000017.1:0-40220 GCA_964548555.1 uncultured Burkholderiales bacterium | reverse complement strand
CTCCCTCGCTGCACCGTCCCGGGCATCCGCCCACGGCGCAGCTCGTCCGCACATTGTCCGAATCGAATACGTTTTGGAAAGGTCGAACCGTAGCGTCCGGATGCAGGGGAGCTTGAGTGTCACGTCCAGTTGCGTTCGTCACCGGTGCCAGCCGTGGCATCGGCAAGGAAACGGCCATCCATCTGGCACGAGCCGGGTTCGACGTCGTCGTCACCGCGCGCACCCTCCGAGAGGGTGAAGGCGTCGACGACTCCGACGCGAGAGCACGCGGTGTGCCGGGCAGTTTGGAGACGACCGCGGCGTTGGTCGAGGAAGCGGGCTCACGTGCCCTCGCCGTACCCATGGACCTTCTCGACCGAGCGTCGCTCGGCGCGGCGGTGCAGCGGGTGCTCGACGAGTGGGGTCGTATCGACGTGCTCGTGAACAACGCCGTGCACACCGGGCCCGGGAGCATGAGCCACTTCGTCGACACGACCGTCGAGATGCTCGAGACGAAGCTGGAGGCCAACGTGCTCTCGCAGGTCGTGCTCATCAAGGCCGTGTTGCCGGGAATGTTGGAGCGCGGCGCGGGCACGATCGTCAACATCACGTCGGCAGTCGCGATCAGCGATCCACCCGCGCCTGCCGGTCAGGGTGGATGGGGTATTGCATACGCGATGTCGAAGGGCGCGTTCCATCGCATGGCGGCGATCCTCGCGGTCGAGCTTGGCCCGCGCGGTCTGCAGGCGTTCAACGTGGAGCCCGGCTTCGTGTTGACGGAGCGCATGGAGGTCAACCAGCGCGAGCACGGTTTCGAAGGTGTCTACCGGGGGGCGCCGCCGTCGGTTCCGGCGTCCGTCGTCGCATGGCTTGCAACGGCGCCGTCCGATCATGGTCTGAACGGACAGACGATCACCGCACAACGGTTCGCTCTGGAACGTGGATTGCACGCCGACTGGCGACCGTCACGTACCGCCTGAGCTGAAGGAGATGACGTGAGCGACAACGTCTACAAGGTGACCGAGATCGTGGGTTCGTCGACGGTCGGCGTCGACGACGCCATCAAGCGCGGGATCGAACGCGCGTCCAAGACGCTACGGAATCTCGACTGGTTCGAGGTCGTCGAGATCCGCGGTCACCTCGAGGGCGGTGCGGTGGGTCATTTCCAGGTCACCATGAAGGTCGGCTTCCGCATGGACGAGGCCTGACCGCACGCCGCTCGCTTCAGGAACCCCAGCCGCTCGGGAACGGCGTACGCGTCGTGCTCGTGACACCGCCGGGGGCGCCGATCACCGCCTTGCCGGGCTCGAGGAAGATCGCACCCTGCATGCCCTGATCCTGGTGGAACCGGCAGACGAACGTCTCCACGCCGGTCATCGGCGCGGTCACGACGACCCGCCGGCTGTGGTGCGGCTCGACGACGACGTCGAGTCCGTTCGGGACGTTGGCGAGTGTGAACGTGTGCGCGTGCCTACTCGTGTTCGTGAGGTCGAGGGTCAGCTGCTGGCCGGGTTGCGCGCGCAGGAAGGTGGGCTTGAACGCGTAGTCGCGTAACTCGAGCCCGAGTCGCGTCGTCGACGTCACGTCGCGCGTACCCTCGTTGTTGACCCGTCCGGCCATGGTGACCGGCGGCGAGCCCGGCTTCTCGTTGAAGTTGCATCCCGCGAATGCAACCGAACCGACGATCACCGCGACCACGAGAAGGCGCATCGTGTGACGACTCCCCCGCTCGCCGAGCGACGAAACGCCCGGGCCCGATTTACTCCAATGGCCTCGAGCTGACCATCACGACCATCATGCGCGTGGGCCGTTCGCTTCGGTTGTGCCACGCGTGCCGGGTCGCCCGTTGGATCACGCAGTCACCGGTCCGGAGGTCCACCGATCCCCGGTCGAGCTGGAGGGTGACCTCGCCGTCGAGCACGACGACGTAGTCGACCGATGCAGTGGTGTGGAAGCCGTCGGGATCCATACCGGGGAGCGCGCCTTGCGCGATCCGCTCCTTGATGACCGACTCCGGAGGCATCGAGAACACGCGCCACCAGGTGCCGCCCGGAGGTGGTTCCAGCCCGGTCACGAGCGGGCCCGCGGGCAGTGGCTCGGGCATCGGACTGTCGGTTGCCCACAGCTCGTAGAAGCCGGCCTGGAACGGTGCCGGTTCGTCGCGCTCGACGAACGACCGGCCTTCCTCGTCGATGCCCGTGACCACGCGTCGAACGCTCATCGACACCTCCATCCACCGGTCCACGCCATCCGACACAGGCAGGACGGTATCGCCGAGAACGTGCTCGTGCTCGCGAACGCGTCACGGCCATGCGCGCGTCGCAAGATCCGATCGCGTGGGCCGGTCTTCGCGTGCGTCATGTGACCGGGAGCGACGTGCGAGGTACGACGTCAGACGCCAATCGCTGACCGCACCGTCCGGCGCTGCCGCGCGGTCTTGTGCACAAGAGAACATCGTGTGAACGACATGGCCCGTGGCGACCGGTTCGATGTGCCTTGCCACCGACACAACTGTCCGGGACGGTGTACCCGGCAACATGCCCGATTTCACGTCTGACTTCGGAAATTCCCACTTCCGGCCAGGTTTCGCATCCGGCCCGGAAATGATGGTGACACAGCGCGCGAACACGACGAACGCGCAACGAGCGCGTTGTCACGATGCGTGCAGTTCACCAGCAGTTCAGGATCTTGTGTAAACGCTTTCCATGCGCGCGACGCGCGCGCATGCAAAAAAACCGCAGAAAACCTGCCCCGCCGGTACTAGCAACGCACGGACCAATCCGTTAACGTCAACGTCGATCCACGCGAGTTGCGGCGGAGCAGCCGGTGGATCGGCAACTTGCCCGAGCTTCCGCACCATCTCGCGCACGTGCGTGATGCTTTCGTGGAAGAGCGGGATGCGCTCATCGACGAGCGCGGTCCGAGCGTAGGTGTACGTCACCCCAGTCCGGCGTGCGCTTGCCGAAGCCCTCGACCCTGCAGGTGCCGAATCGTGGTCAATGCAACTCTGCGGCGATTGCCGCGTCCTGTCCTCTTGTCCTCCTGTCTCGTTCTCGTGCTCGCCCTCGTCGGGTGCTCGCGAGCGATTTCGACACGAAGCGTCGCCAGTGTCGGCGGAACGATCGCCGACCATGCCGGTTTCTCCTCCGGTGGTGGAATCCTGTGGGAGAGCGACGGTGAGCTCGCCCGCGACCTCGACAGCATGGCCGCAACCGGCGCGAAGTGGATCCGTGTCGACGTCGACTGGAAATCGGTCGAGTCATCGCCCGGCGCGTGGAACTGGCGTTTCACCGACCGCGTCGTCGACGCGGCACGCGCGCGCGGACTGCAGATCCTTCTCGTGCCGACGTACACACCGGATTGGGCACGACAAGGCTCGTGTGCGAACACGATGTACTGCCCGCCGGCCGATCCCAAGACCTTCGCGAACTTCGTCTTCGCGACGGTGTCGCGCTACGCGCCCGTGGGTGTGCACAGCTACGAGATCTGGAACGAGCCCAACTGGGATCCGTGGTGGGCCAGTGGTCCCAACGCGGGTGCGTACGTCCAATTGCTCAAGCCCGCGTACGTGAAGGCGCACCAGGCCGACCCGTGGGCTCGTGTCATCACCGGCGGTCTCGCACCTCACGGTGACCTGGGCCAGACGCCCAACGACCCGCGCAGCCCCGTGAACTTCCTCAAGGCGATGTACGCCGCCGGAGCGGCCGGATACTTCGATGCGTTCGGCGTCCACCCGTACCCGCCGCTGCCGAACCCGCCACTGTCAGGGAAGATCGGCTGGAATGCACTGCTCCAGACACAGATGGAGCACGACACCATGGCCGCCAACGGTGACGGCGGGAAGCAGATCTGGGGCACCGAGTACGGCGCACCCACCGGTAGTAACGACCCGAAGGCCGTCAGCCCGGATCAGCAGGCGCAGTACATCGTCGACGGCCTGCGGTGGTGGGCCGGCCAGTCCTATGCCGGCCCATTGATGATCCACATGATCCGGGACGCGCCGCTGCAGGACTCCGGCGACTGGCACCACAGCATGGGCCTGCTGAACACCGACTTCAGCCCGAAGCCGGCGTTCGGAGCGCTGACCAGCGCGTTGCACTGAGATCACGCCACTGCGGGCGGGGTCGCGACTGACGCGATCCCGCCCGCAGGGCGTCCATCACATTGCTCCCTCGTCCGCACACGCGATTGCCCCGATTCGTGCGTGCAACTAGAACTCGCGCAGCCGACGAAGGAGGCACGGTGCCCACGTACACGCGTGAGGAGATCGAGCAGGCGTTCCAGCACTTCCAGGATGCCGCGGACCGGTCCGCGAAGAGCGGTGACTGGCGCGAGTGGTCCGAGTGCTTCACCGAGGACGCTCGTTACTACGAGCACCACTACGGGCACTTCGAAGGCCGCGCACAGATCCTCGATTGGATCACCAAGACGATGCACGAGCCGATCAACGAGGACATGCGTTCGTTCCCCGTCGAGTGGTACGTCATCGACGAGAACCGCGGTTGGGTGATCTGCTCCGTGTTGAACCGTATGGACGATCCGGGTGACGGAACCGTCCACGAAGAGGCGAACTGGACCAAGCTGCACTACGCGGGCAACGGCCTGTTCGACTACGAGGAAGACATGTACAACCCCAACGACTTCGCCGAGATGATCCAGGGATGGCTCGCCGCGAAGAAGGCGGCGACCGCGAAGTAGCCGCGACTGCGGCCACGACCCGGCTGGGCCGGGAACATTGCAGCCGGACGAACGCGGCCGGTACCGTCCTCTGACACGTCGTCAGAGGGGGGACCATGGAGTTCGGGATCTTCAACAGCCTCTACCTGCCGCATCAGCTTCGCGACAGGGATCCCGAGAACGCCGAGCACAACCGCCTCATGGACGAGGTCGAATGGACCAAGGCGGCCGACCGGGCCGGCTTCAAGTACTCGTGGGCCACGGAGCACCACTTTCTCGAGGAGTACTCGCACCTCTCGGCCAACGAGTCGTTCATGGCGTACGTCGCGGGTGTCACGGAGCGCATCCATATCGGCTCCGGCATCATCAACATCACGCCGCCGGTCAATCCGCCCCCGCGTGTCGCCGAGCGTGTCGCGATGCTCGACCACCTCAGCGGCGGCCGGTTCGAGTTCGGCGTCGGCCGCGGCTCGTCGACCACCGAGCAGCGGGGTTTCGGGATCGAAGATCCCGAGCTGACGAAGGAGATGGTCGACGAGGTCCTGCCGCAGTTCAAGCGGATGTGGACGGAGACCAACTACAGCTTCGACGGTCGCTTCTTCACGATGCCGGAACGCAACGTGTTGCCGAAGCCGTACACCAAGCCGCATCCGCCCATGTGGATCGCGGCGGGCAATCCCGGAACGTTCCAGAAGGCCGCGCGCATGGGCCTCGGCGTCTTGTGCTTCACGATGGGATCACCCGAATCCCTGAAGCCACTGATCGAGGTCTACAAGAAGGAGATCGAGAACGCCGAGCCCGTCGGCGCGTACGTCAACAACAACATCATGGTCACGAGCCAGATGCTCTGCCTCGAAGACGGGCAGAAGGCGCGTGACATTGCGTGCGACATGACGTCGGGCTATCAGAACAGCCTCGTCTTCCGGTACCTCGACACGTTCCCCAGGCCGCCGGGCGTCCCCACGTGGCCCGATCTCATTCCCGAGCCGACCCCCGACGGCCTCGAAGCCAGCATCAAGGCAGGACTCGTGTGCGTCGGCACGCCCGACGAGGTGAACAAGGCAGTGCAGGGCTACGTCGACGCGGGCGCGGATCAGCTCGTGTTCGGCATGTTGTCGACCACGATGCCCATCGACGTCGCGGTCGAGGCCGTCGAAACCTTCGGTAAGCACGTGCTGCCCAATTACGACAAGGACGCCGTGCACAGCACGCAGCGCCAACGCGAGGAACAGCTCGCGAAGCAGCACGCGTAGAGGCGCGCGCGGTGGGTGCGCTCGACGGGAAGGTTGCACTCGTCACAGGTGCGAGTCGCGGCATAGGCGCCGCAATCGCGATGCGATTGGCCGCCGAGGGTGCGGCTGTCGCGGCCGCGGCACGCACGCTCGACGCGCATCCGACGCTGGCCGGCTCACTCCACGACACCGTCACCGCGATCGAGCAGTGCGGCGGGCGCGCGACCGCGGTGCACGTCGACCTCGCCGACGCCGACGCGCGCGCCGCCATCGTGCCGCAGGTGGAAGCGACGCTGGGTCCGATCGACGTGTTGGTCAACAATGCGGCCGCGGCGTTCTACCTGCCGATCTCCGACTTTCCACTGCGGCGGCGACGCGTGCTGTTCGAGCTCAACGTTCACGCACCGGTCGACCTGTCCATCGCGGTGTTACCGCAGATGCGCAGCCGGCGTGCGGGCTGGATCGTCAACGTCAGCAGCGTGACGTCGCGGCACCCGACAGCTGCCGCCGTTCGCTCGTCGCATTCGCACCTCGCCGCGGCCACGATGTACGGCGCGTCGAAAGCCGCGCTCGAACGTTTCACCACCGGACTCGCGTCGGAGGTCTACGAAGACGGGATCGCGGTGAACAGCATCGCTCCGGTGGCTGCGGTGCGAACTCCCGGTGCCGAGGCGCACGTGGGCGCGCTCATGGCCGCGCGGCCCGATCTCGTCGAACCGGTCGAGGTGATGGCCGAAGCCGCGCTGGTGCTCGCGACGTGCGACCCGGCCGCGCTCAGCGGCCGGGTGCTGTTGTCCAAGCCCTTCCTGGCCGAGATCGGGCGCGTCGCCAGGAACCTCGACGGCACCGAGCGCCCGGTCCCGTAAGGTCTGCTCACGATGCTCGAATCGGTTCGCGTCCTCGACTGTTCGACGGGAATCTCCGGTGCCTACTGCACGAAGCTGCTCGCCGACGCGGGCGCCGACGTGGTGAAAGTGGAGCCGGCCGGCGGCGACCCCATGCGTCGTTTCACGGCGTCGCATCAGCAGCTCGGCGATGCCGACGGCGCGCTCTTCCGCTTCCTCCACACGTCGAAGCGTTCCGTCGTCGACCAGGGCCAGATCGGCGACATGCTCGCCGGCTGCGACGTCGTGGTCGAGAGCGGTGAGCTCGACGTCGACGACGTACGCGCCCGGCATCCTGGTCTCGTCGTCCTGTCGATCACGCCCTACGGCAGATCGGGACCCTTCGCGGGCCGGGCGTCCACCGAGTTCACGCTGCAGGCGGAGTGTGGCTCTACGGGGGCGCGCGGCCGCCCCGACGGGCCGCCGCTGCACGCCGGCGGACGTATCGGCGAGTGGGTCGCGGGCACGTACGCTGCTGTCGCCGCGGTCGGCGCATTGCGCAGCGCACGAAGGGACGGCGTCGGCGAGCATGTCGACGTCTCCACCCTCGCCTGCATGTCGGTCACGATGAACACCTACACGTCGGTGTTCGCGGAGTTCCTGGGCTGGCCCGAGATGCGCGGACCGGTGCGGACCATCGAGATCCCGTCGATCGAGCCGACCTCCGACGGATACGTCGGGTTCTGCACCATCACCGGTCAGCAGTTCCGCGACTTCCTGTTGCTGATCGAGCGGGCCGACCTTCTCGACGACACCGATTTCGCGTCACACCTCGGTCGCACCCGTCGCATGCACGAAGCGTTGGAGGTGATTCACACGTGGACCACCAAGCACACCACGGACGAGATCATCGAGCTCGCGTCTCTCATGCGCATCCCCGTCGCGTTGATCGGCAACGGAGAGTCGGTTACCCAGTTCGAGCACTTCGTCCAGCGTGGAACGTTCGTGCAGCATCCGGGCGGCGACTTCGTGCAGCCGCGTGTTCCCTACCGGATCAGCGGCCTCACACCGCGTTCGTTCTCTCCGTCGCCGTCGGTCGGTGAGCACACGGGGACGGTGCACTGGCCTCGGCGTGCGGCGCACCCGGAAACAATGGATGAGCACGCGCGACGCAAGCTCCCGCTCCACGGCATTCGGGTCGTCGACTTCACGGCATTCTGGGCCGGTCCCGCGGCGACACACATGCTCGCCGCGCTCGGCGCAGACATCGTGAAGATCGAATCGATCCAGCATCCCGACGGCATGCGGTTCGCGAGCACACGTCCGCCGAACGTCGACCAATGGTGGGAATGGGGCCCGGTCTTCCACGGCGCGAACTCGAACAAGCGCGCGATCACGCTCGACATGAACAGCCCCGGGGGCTTCGACCTCGCCCGCCGCCTGATCGAGGTCTCCGACGCGGTCGTGGAGAACTTTACGCCGCGAGTGATCGAGAACTTCGGGCTCACGTGGGACACCGTTCACACGATCAACCGGTCGGCTGTGATGGTGCGCTTGCCCGCGTTCGGCCTCGGGGGGCCGTGGCGGGACCGGCCCGGATTCGCGCAGACGATGGAACAGATCAGCGGGATGGCGTGGGTCACCGGCTTGCGCGACGGCCCGCCGCTCATTCCGCGAGGTGCGTGCGACCCGCTCGCCGGCATGCATGCGGTGCTCGCACTCCTCATCGCGCTCGAGCAGCGCGAGCACGACGGGGAAGGACGCCTCGTCGAGGTGACGATGGTCGAGGCTGCCCTCAACGCCGCAGCGGAGCAGGTGATCGAGCGCTCTGCGTATGGCGCGTTGCTGGCGCGCGACGGCAACCGCGGACCCGTGGCCGCGCCGCAGAACCTCTACGCCTGCGCGGGCGAAGAAGAGTGGCTCGCGCTCGCCGTCGCGACCGACGAGCAGTGGCAGTCACTACGCCGCGTGCTCGGCGATCCGGAGTGGGCGCGTGACCCCGAACTCGACACGGACGCGGGGCGGCGGGCTCGGCACGACCTCATCGATGCACAGCTCGCGTCGTGGTGCGCGTCCCGGCCGGTCGACGATCTGGTGGATGCACTCGTGGCCGCGCGGGTGCCGGCGGCGAGCGTCGTCAGTCCACGGGAGATCGCGCACCATCCGCAGCTTCGCCATCAGCGGTTGTTCGAGACGCTCGAACACCCCGTGGTCGGGCGTCACGAGCTGCCGTCGATCCCCTTCCGCTTCGCGAGCCGGGGCGAAGAGCCCTGGTTGCAGCGGCCCGCACCCACCGTGGGTCAGCACAACGACGAGGTGTTGCGGGAAGTCCTCGGGCTCACGGGGGACGAGCTCGCGCATCTCCGCGAGACGAAGGTGATCGGCGAACGCCCCGTGGGCCTCTGAACTCGGGCGGGGCGAGCGGCTCTTCCACGGCATGGACCGCGAAGTCGTGGAGCACGTCTGCTCACCGTCTGTCACGCACGTACGAATCGCGAGTCAGTGATCGGCTCGCGCGACTCGACGCGCAGTCGGGATGGTGTCAGTCGAATGTGACGAGCTGACGCGCGACCTCGCCGCTGCGCAACGCGGCGAAGCCGTCGTTGATCTTCTCGAGCGGCATCGTCGCGCTCACCAGCTCGTCGAGCTTGAGCTTTCCGGCGAGGTACCACTCGATGTAGAGCGGCATGTCGACTCGGAAGCGGTTCGAACCCATGTTGGTGCCCTGCAGGCGCTTCTCCATCAGGAGTTGGAAGCCGTCGATCTCCACCCGCTCGCCGAACGGGATCATGCCGATGACGGTCGCGGTGCCGCCCTTGCGCAACATCGCGAACGCCTGCTCCGCGGTGGCCTTCAGGCCGATGGCCTCGAACGCGTGATCGACGCCGCCGCCGGTCATCTCGAGCACCGACAGCACCGGCTCGGTCGTCGACGCGTCGACCACGTCCGTGGCACCGAACGCAGTCGCCATCTCGAGCTTCGATGCCACGCGGTCGACCGCGATGACGCGGCTCGCGCCGACGATCGCGGCGGCCTGGATGGCGTTCAGTCCGATGCCGCCGCAGCCGACGACCGCCACGACCTGTCCGGCTCGGACGTTCGCGGTGTTGCACACCGCTCCGACACCGGTGGTCACACCACAACCGATGAGCGCTGCTTTGTCGAGCGGCATGTCCGGCCGGATCTTGACGACCATGTTCTCGTGCACGAGCAGTTGCTCGGCGAAGCTCGAGAGGTCCGCGAACTGGAAGACCGCTTGGTCGCCGCGCCGTAACCGCGGCGGGCCGTCGGGTTCACGGCTCAGGCCCACGCGGTCGCACAGGTGGGGCCGCCCCGTGAGACACCACTCGCATGCGCCGCAGAACCCGCTGACGCACGTGACAACGTGATCACCGGGTCGGACGTACGACACGTCCGCACCGACCACCTCGACGATCCCCGCCGACTCGTGTCCGAGCACGACGGGTGTCTGACACGGATACTTGCCCTCCATGAAGTGCAGATCGGAGTGGCATAGCCCCGCGGCGACCGTGCGAACCAGGATCTCGCGGGGTCCCACGGTCGAGACCTCGACCTCGTCGACGACGAGCTCGCCCGGTGCTTGTTCGAGCAGCGCAGCCTTCATACAGCCGGACGCTAGCGACTGGCACCCCGGAGCGGCCAGGGCCGCCCCGATTCGTCGCGTATCAGTAGCCGGCGTCCACGTCGACGAGTCCGAGCAAGGGCTCGTCGCGCTCGTAGCGTCCGAGGTTCTCGATGAAGACGTCGACGAGCGCGTCGAGCGCCTCCGGCATGCTCCAGGAGATGTGCGGGCTCAGTCGAACCTTCGGATGGCTGTACATCCAGTGACCTTCTGGGAGGGGCTCGGGAGTGACGGTGTCGAGGGATGCCATCGCGACGATGTCGCGATCGAGCGCGTCGCGCAACGCGTCCTGGTCGACGAGTGCCCCTCGAGCGATGTTCACCAGATGCACCCCGGCCTTCATCGAGGAGAACGCGGCGGCATCGAGCAGGTTGCGCGTCTCGGGCGTCGCGGGCGCGGTGACGACGACGTGATCCGCGTCGCTCAGGAGGTCACCGAGCTCGGTGACGATCTCGACGCCCGGCACTGGTGACGGCGCGCTCGAACGGCGTAACGCGCGCGCCCGCATGCCGAAGGGCAGCGCCCGTTGGGCGACGGCACTGCCGATGCCTCCGAGACCGATCAGTCCGAGCGTGCGCCCGTACAGCCCGCCGAGCGAACCGCCGGCCGGGAAGTTCCACGTCTCGGGCTTCCCCGTGAGCCAGCTCCCGGGGAGGCGCTTCTCGAAGGCGAGCATCGTCGCCAGGACCCACTCGGAGATCGGGATCGCGCTGGCGCCGCGCGAACAGGTCAGGATCCGGTCACCGACGAGGTCGAGTGGAAAACGGTCCACCCCGGTGCCGAGCGTCTGCACCCACTTGACGCCACGGTCGAGCACCGACGCGAGATTGGGACTGCCGATCGCACTCGTGAGCACGGCGTCGCCGTACACGTCCTCGGGTACGGGACCGTCGCCGGGCACGACGACGACCTCCGCCGAAGGAACCGATTCCTCGATGGTACGGGCGATCTGCTCGCCGACCTGACACAGGACCCTCACAGGAGGCGCATTCTCCCAGCCGCTTCGGTGGAGGTGCCAACGTCCACGGGCGCGGTACGCGCCGGCTGCTGTAGAACAGCGTGTATGACGACCCCTCAGATCCGCGAGATCGCCAGTGGGCTGAAATTTCCCGAGGGACCCCTGATCATGGCCGACGGGAGTGTCGTCCTCGTCGAGATCAGGCGTGGAACGCTGAGCCGGGTCACGCCGGCGGGGAAGATCGAGGTGGTGGCCGAGCTCGGCGGTGGCCCCAACGGCGCGGCGATCGGCCCCGACGGGGCCGCCTACGTCTGCAACAACGGCGGCTTCACCTGGACGCGGCTCGGAGACCTTCACATCCCACTCGACATGAAGACGGGCAGCAACGAGCCACCCGGGTTCGCAGGTGGTTGGATCGAGCGGGTCGATCTCCGGACCGGTGAGTCGACGGTGCTCTACCGCGAGTGCGACGGACATCGGTTGCGAAGCCCCAACGACATCGTCTTCGACGACACGGGTGGGTTCTGGTTCACCGACCTCGGCAAGACCCGTCAGCGCGAGGTCGACCGCGGCGGTCTGTACTACGCGAAGCCCGACGGATCGTCGATCGTCGAAGCCGCGTACCCTTTGTGGGGTCCGAACGGCGTAGGGCTGTCCCCCGCGGGGGATCGGGTGTACGTGGCGGAGAGCTACACGGGCCGCCTGATCGCGTGGGACCTCGACGCCCCGGGCCGGATCCGGTCTGCAGGCGGAGGACATGGCGGCCACACCGTCGCGGCCACCCGTTCCCATTTCGACTCGCTCGCCGTGGAGGCGGACGGCACCGTCGTCGTCGCGGCGCTGCCCGACGGGCTCTGCGCGATCAACGAGGCGCGCGAGTCGGTGGAGTACACGCCGCTCCCCGATCCGTTGACGACGAACGTCTGCTTCGGCGGCGACGACATGCGCACCGCGTACGCGACGCTGTCGGGAACAGGTCGCCTCGTGTCGTTCGAGTGGCCGCGACCCGGTCTGAAGCTCGCCTACAACGCCTGAGGAACATCACCATGCCGACCGCCCAGACCGCGCCCACGATGGGAGAGCTCTTCCGCGACCGCGCGCAAGACGAACACACCGCGATCCTGTTCGAGGATCAGTCGTGGACCTACGCCGAGCTCGTCGCGGCCGCGGCGGCGCGAGCGTCGCTCGCGGCGGAGCTGCGCCACGGCGGCCCCTTCCACATCGGGGTCCTGCTCGACAACGTGCCGGAGTTCCCGATGTGGTTGGGTGCGGCGGCACTCGGGCGTTCCACCGTGGTCGGCATCAACCCGACCCGGCGTGGCGCGGAGCTCGCGCGCGACATCCGGCACACCGACTGCCAGCTCATCGTCACGGAGTCGCGCCACCGCCCGCTGCTCGACGGCCTCGATCTCGGCATCGCGACGGACCGCATTCTGGTGGTCGACTCGCCCGAGTACGAGAAGCTCCTCGAGCCGCACCAGGGCGCGCCGCTGCCTGAGGAGCCGGCCGAGCCCGGCGATCTCTACGTGCTGCTGTTCACCTCGGGCACGTCGGGCGCGCCGAAGGCGTGCCTGTGCTCGCAGGGCCGCCTGGCCCGCATCGGGAAGGTCGTGGCCGAGCAGTGGGAGCTCGGAGCCGACGACGTGGTGTACGAAGCCATGCCGATGTTCCACTCCAACGCTCTCATGGCGGGGTGGGCACCGGCGATCGGCGGCGGTGTCACCGTCGCGCTGCGGCGGAGGTTCTCGGCGTCCGGATTCCTTCCCGACGTCCGCAAATACAAGGTGACGTTCTTCAACTACGTCGGGAAGCCGCTGTCGTACATCCTTGCGACGCCCGAGCAGCCCGACGACGGCGACAACACGTTGCGCATCGTGTTCGGAAACGAAGGGGCAGAGCGCGATCTCGAGCGATTCCGCCTGCGGTTCGACACGATCGTCATCGACAACTACGGCAGCACCGAAGGCGGCGCGATGGTGCAGCGCCAGGCCGAGCAGCCCCCTGGTGCACTCGGTCGCGCGCCCGAAGGCACGGTGGTGCTCGACCCGGAGACCGGCGAGGAGTGCGCGTTCGCCAAGTTCGACGCCGAAGGCCACCTGCTCAACCCCGACGAGGCGATCGGCGAGCTCGTCAACAAGCTCGGCGCGACGGGCTTCGAGGGTTACTGGAAGAACGACGAGGCCAATGCGGCGCGCGTGCGCGACGGTTACTACTGGACGGGCGATCTCGCGTACCGCGACGAGGCGGGCTGGTTCTACTTCGCCGGCCGCGACTTCGAATGGCTGCGCGTCGACGGTGAGAACTTCGCCGCCGCGCCGATCGAGAGGATCATCAGCCGTCATCCCGACGTCGTGCTGGCCGCGGTCTACGCCGTTCCCGCCGCCGACGTCGGCGACGAGGTGATGGCCGCGTTGCAGTTGCGTCCGGGAGCGACGTTCGATCCCGAGGCGTTCGACGACTTCCTCGCCGCTCAGTCCGATCTCGGCACCAAGTGGACGCCGCGCTTCGTGCGGATCACCGAGGCGCTTCCCGTGACCGAGACGAGCAAGGTCCTGAAGCGCGTCCTGCGACGCGAACGATGGGAGACCGACGAGCCGGTCTGGTGGCGCCCGGAGAAGCGAGCGCCGTACCGTCCGATGAGCGACGACGACGTCGCCGGGCTGCGGGCCGAGTTCGAACGCCGCGGGCGGTCCGAGGTGTTGGAGGCGGTGTGATGCTCGACGGCAGGGTCGCCGTGGTGACGGGAGCCGGTCGGGGGATCGGGCGCGCCGAGGCGATCCGGCTCGCGGCGTACGGCGCGCGTGTCGTCGTCAACGACATCGGTGTCGCTCCCGACGGCACTGCGACCAGCGAGACGCCCGCCGAGGAGGTGGTCGCGCAGATCCGGGCCGGCGGCGGCACGGCAGCGCTCGACACGCACGACATCTCGGCGGCTTCCGGAGGCGACGCGCTGGTCGACAGGGCGCTGCGCGAATGGGGACGCGTCGACATCGTGGTCAACAACGCCGGCATCGGCCGCCCGCACATGGTGTTCAACATGAGCGACGACGAATGGGACGCGGTGCTGCGCGTGCACCTCACCGGCACGTTCGCCGTCACGCGGGCGGCGTGTCGTTGGTGGCGCGCGGAGGCCAAGGCGGGGCGCGACGTCTACGGCCGTGCCGTCAACACGTCGACGGGTCTGCTGTTGTACGGCGGCGCGGGACAGTCGAACTACGTGGCCGCGAAGGCAGGGGTCGTCGCGTTCACCGAGGCGATCGCGACCGAGATGGCGCCCTACGGCGTGACCGCGAACGCGGTGATGCCGTCGGCGCACACCCGCCTCGCCGCGATCGGATGGCGGATCAACCGTTCCCGCGAGCGCGAGCAGTCGTTCGATCCCACCGACCCGAACCATGTCGCGGAGTTCGTGTCGTATCTCGCGTCACCTGCCGCGGCTTGGGTGAGTGGCCAGACCTTCCAGGTGCGTGGAGGGGTCGTGGAGCACGTTCGTTCGTGGGACGTCGACACGCAGATCGAGCGGCACGACACCGGTTGGACCGCAGCCGACCTGGCACAGGAGATCCCGCGGATGTTCGGTGCGGGAGCAAAGCGCTCGGACCCGCCGCCCAAGGACTGGCAGGAGCAGTACCGGGCACGCGGCTCTTCGGCTACCGCGCCGGCCAACTGACGCGCGCTACCGGCCGTCCCCGCGCGGGTCGGGCACGTCGATCGTCCAGTGCCGCCCGACTGCGGGAAGCCACTGGTCGCCCTCCGGAAGCGGCGACAGCATGAACCGGCTGATCGTCCGTTGACCGCCTTCGTGGTCGCTGTAGCAGAGGTCCACTTGGATTCGGCGGCGATCGACGACCGCCTCACGCATGGGCTTGTACAGCGGATCGTCGAACTCCCGGAACGCCCCTTGCCAGAAGCCCACGTCACCGACGGGCACATAGATGTCGCGGTTCTGCTGGCGGAACTCCTCCATCGGTGGCCGCGGCGCCTGCGGGTCGGCGTCAGGACACGGCCGCCACGCCTGCAACACGGCCAGGCCGGCGCCGACGTTGCGCAAGGGGATCGCAAGGTAGAGCTCGTCCCCCGCCATCTCGACGGCCGCCATGCCGCCTTCCAGCCGGGTCCAGTGACCGTCGACCCAGCCGATCTTCTGGGGTGGATCGTCCCGTCGCGCGGGCACCAGCACCGGCGTCAGCCCGGCCAGAAGGGAGCGTTCGGCGACGCGCGCAGCGCGGTTTGCGGAGCGCACCGAGCTGAAGGTCGCAGCGGCGAGCACCAGGGTCCCGCCCGCCGTCGCGAGCGACGAGATCGTGGTCCAGTCGGCCAACGCCTCCGAGGCTAGAGCCTCTCCCCCGCCCCAGTTGGGACACTTTCCCGTCATATACGCGGACAAGTGTCCCAACTGCGCGTGGGAGTCAGCGGTCGACGCCGAGAACGAGCGCGCTGGTGGGGACCATCGTGCCCGCGGTGACGAGGACGTGCTCCACGTTCGGAACCTGGTTGACCGAGGAGCCCCGAACCTGGCGCACGCCTTCGGCGATGCCGTTCATCCCGTGGATGTACGCCTCGCCGAGCTGGCCGCCATGGGTGTTGATCGGCAGCCGCCCGCCGACTTCGATCGCGCCATCCTTGATGAAGTCTTTCGCCTCGCCGCGCCCGCAGAACCCGAACTCCTCGAGCTGCGGCAGCGCGAGCGGGGTGAAATGGTCGTAGATGATCGCGGTCTGGACGTCGTTCGGTCCGAGGCCTGTGGTGTTCCAGAGCTGCCGCGCGACGAGCCCCATCTCGGGCAGGCCCGTGATCGACGGGCGGTAGTAGCTCGTCATCATGTCCTGGTCTTCGCCTGCACCCTGGGCAGCGTTGTTGATGATCACGGCCGGTTGCGCGAGGTCACGTGCCCGCTCCGGCGTCGTGACGACGATCGCCTGCGCGCCGTCGCTCTCCTGACAGCAATCGAGCAGGTGCAGCGGCTCCACGATCCAACGCGACGTCTGATGATCCTCGAGGGTGATCGGCTGCTCGTAGAACCAGGCCTTCGGGTTCGTCGCCGCGTGTTTGCGGTCGGCGACGGCGATGCGGCCGAAGTCTTCACTGGTCGCGCCGTACTCGTGCATATAACGGCGGGCGAACATCGCGACCCACTGGGCCGGAGTGAGCAACCCGAACGGCGAATACCAGCTGAAGTGGGCCATCTCCGCCGTCGGCGTCGGCGGCCGGTCCTGCACGCCGGAGCCGAAGCGCCGGCCCGATCGTTCGTTGAACGCGCGGTAGCAGACGACGTAATCGGCTACACCCGCGTTCACCGCCAGCACGGCCTGCTGGACCGTGCCGCACGCGGCACCTCCGCCGTGGTGGATGCGTGAGAAGAAGCTGAGCTCGCCGATCCCGAGATTGCGCGCGATCTCGATCTCGGGATTCGTGTCGGCGCTGTACGTGACCATGCCGTCGATCTGGCTCGGCTCGAGCCCCGCATCCTCGATTGCGGCCTGCACGGCTTCGCATGCGAGGCGCAGCTCACTGCGCCCGGAGCTCTTCGAGAACTCGGTCGCGCCGATACCGACGATGGCGGCCGCGTCCTGGAGCTGGTTCGTCTCAGTCACGCGGCAGCTCCAGCGTCACCGTTCCCGACACGTGGTCGCCGAGACCGTTCGCGCCTCTGAGAGCGACCTCGACCATACCGGCGTCCTTTTTCGTGACCTTCCCGGTCATCTGCATGGTGTCGCCCGGGTAGTTCGGCGCACCGAGACGGATCGACACCTTCTTCAACACGGCGTTCGGACCGGCCCAGTCGGTGACGAACCGGCCCACGAAGCCGTTCGTCGACAGGATGTTCATGAAGATGTCCTTCGAGCCGCGCTCCTGGGCGAGGCCTGGGTCGTGATGGACGTCCTGGTAGTCGCGCGACGCGATGGCGGTTGCGACGATCAGCGAACGCGTCAACGGAATGTCGAGCGGCGGCAGCTCGTCACCGACGGCGACGTCGTCGTAGTGGAGACCCGTTGCGTTGAACGTCATGGCTGCGCTCCCGCGAGCACCGAGCCCAACCGGGCGAGCGTTGCGCTCGCTCCGCCGAGCGTGTCCTCGATCTGCTTGCCCCACAGGAAGTACCTGTGGATCGGATAGTCGACGTCGGCACCGAGACCGCCGTGCAGGTGCTGGGTGGTGTGGACGACCCGTTGGCCGGCCTCGGACGCCCACCATTTCGCGACGAGCACGTCCGCGGTCGCGTCGCGACCCTCCGAGAGCTTCCACGCCGCTTGCCACATCGTGACGCGCATGGCTTCGGTGTCGATGTACGCGTCAGCGGCTTTCAGCGCGACACCCTGGAACGTCGACAACGGCTTCCCGAACTGGTATCGGTTCGACGAGTACTCGGCCGCCATGCGAAGCGCGGCTTCCGCCACACCCACCTGCATGGCGCACAAACCGACGAGGGCACGGTCGAGCATCCGGCTGAGCGCGTTCGTGCCCGTCGCCAGGAGCTCGGCCTGCGCGCCGTCGAACGCGAGATGCGTGACCACCTCGCGATTCGTCGTGATCGCCCGTTCGCTGTCGACGCCGCTCCCGCGTGGTTCGACGAGGAAGACCGCGAGGCTTCCGGCGTCTTGATCGATGCGGGCGGGGACGAGCACGCAGTCGGCGACATGGCCCGCCGGCACCGAGGGCTTGGTGCCCTCGAGACGCCACCTCGCGCCGTCACGCGTGGCCGTGACCGACGAGCCGCTGGGATCGTTCGCGCCCGGCTCCGCCAGCGCGGCAGTCAGCACGGTCTCACCGTTCACCACGCCGGGGAGCCACTGCTCCCGCTGTTGTGGTGAACCCAGATCCGCGATGGCGGGCGCGCCGAGGACGAGCGTGGGCCACAGCGGTACCGGTGCCACCACACGCCCTTGCTGCTCCAGCAGCAGGCACAGCTCGATCATGCCGAACCCGCTCCCGCCCACATCGTCGGGAAGCGCGATGCCGAGAAGGTTGGCGGCAGCCAGCGCCTTCCACAGCTCGCGGTCGATCCGGTCGTCGCTCGCCTCCGCGGACTTCACCCGTTCGACCGTGGCGTGTCCGGCGAAGATCTGGGCCGCGAGATCGCGGACCGCCTCCTGCTCTTCCGTGAAATCGAAGTTCATGCTTGTCTCGCTGTGGGTCGGAAAGCCGGCAGTGTGAGATCGGGGTCGTGCTCCACGAACTCCACCTGGACGGGCATGCCGACCTCGATGTCGGCCGGGTGTACGCCGATGAAGTTGGCAACGAGTCGTGTGCCTTCCTCGAGCTCGAACAGTCCCACGGCGAGCGGGTAGTCGAACGAGGGCACCTGCGGATAGTGGTTCACCACGAAGCTGTAGACCGTCGCCTTCCCGCTCGCTTCCAGGGTGTCCCACTCGTACGAGCGGCACTCCGCACACACCGGGCGGGGCGGATGCCGAAGGGTCCCGCACTTGGTGCAGCGTTGGATCAGGAGCTTGTGCTCCTTCGCGCCTTCGAAGAAGAACCCGTTGTCCTGCGTGACCGCGGGTCGGGGACGCAGCGGACGCGCTGCCGACGCGTCACCCTCGGCCGCCGGCTTGGCGGAACGGCCCGTGCCGGGCCTGAACTTCAGGATGCGGAAGCGCATCGTCGCGACCAGCTCGTCGTGCTCGTCGGTGTAGCGCACCAACGTGGTGAAGAAGTGGCCGACACCGAGACCGGTCGTCTTCTCCTCGGAGATGGACTCGACGGTCGTGGTCGTCGAGAGCTGCATCCCGACGTGGAGCTCCTTGAAGTATTCCTGCTCACAGTTCGTCGCGACGACGGACGTGAAACCGGCGTCGTTGAACAACGACATGATCTCGTCCTGGACTTCACTCGTCGCCGACGGTGCAGGACGGAATCCCCGCATCACCCATGCCTGCAGGCTCACGGGCGGAGCGATGATGCCGCCGTGCACGGAGCGCGCCGCGGCATCGGCGTCGACGTAGACCGGGTTCTCGTCGCCGATCGCTTCCACCCAATGGCGGATCATCGGCTGGTTGACCGGGTCGGGGCCCTGCTGCGGCGGACCGTAGACGCGGCCCTCGTAGGCCTTGAGCCGAGCGAGGAAGGACGCCTTCTCGTCTTCGGTCGTCGGTGTCGTGGTCACTCCTGACAACTCCTCATCGCGCCGTGCGGGCCATACCGAGACCGACCGCCGCGACGATCTCGCGCTGCACCTCGTTGACCCCGCCGCCGAACGTGTTGATCTGCGCCGCCCGCGCGGCACGCTCCACTTCTCCGCGCAAGACCGCGCCGGGCGTGCCGGCCTTCAGATATCCGGCCGCACCGAGGATCCCGAGCAGCGTGCGGTACACGTCGATCAGGCACTCCGTGCCGTACACCTTCACCGACGACGAGTCGGCCGGGCTCAGGGTCTCCTCCCCCACCGCGACCGCCATCCTCCAGTTGAGGAGCTTCATCGCCTCGAGACGCGCGTGCGTGCGTGCGAGGTCGGTCTGAACCCACGGCAGATCGATCATCTTCGTGCCATCGCCCCGACCAGAGTCGGCTTCGCGGCACCAACGTTCGGTGTCGTCCCACAGCCGGTGGGTCAGGCCGCCCAACGCGGCAAGCCCGACGCGCTCGTGGTTCAACTGGTTCGTGATCAGACGCCAGCCCGCGTTCACGTCGCCGACCACGTTGTCCTTCGGAACCCGCACGTCGTCGTAGTAGGTCGCGGTCGTCACGACGTCGCCCACGGTGACGATCGGAGTGCACTTGAAGCCCTCCGAGCTCGTGGGGACGATGATCATCGAGATGCCCTTGTGCTTCGGAGCTTCGGGATCGGTTCGGCAGGCGAGCCAGATGTAATCGGCCTGGTTCGCCCCACTGGTGAAGACCTTGTTGCCGTTGATGACCCATTCGTCGCCGTCGAGCACGGCACGGGTGCGCAGCGACGCGAGGTCGGTGCCCGCTTCCGGCTCCGTGTATCCGATCGCGAAGTTGATCTCTCCGCGGAGGATGCCGGGAAGGAACAAGTCCTTCTGGTCCTGCGAGCCGTAGCGCATGATCGTGGGGCCGACCGTGTTGAGCGTCACGAAGGGGAACGGCGCGCCGGCGCGTTGCACCTCGTCGAAGAAGATGAACTGCTCGACGGCGGAACGGCCCTGACCTCCGTACTCCTTGGGCCAGCCGATCCCCAGCCAACCGTCGGATCCCATCTGCTTCACGATGGTGCGGAACAGCGGGCTGCCCTCGCCCGGCGAGCCCATCTCGGCGCGGACCTCGGGTGTGAGCAGCCGGCCGAAGTACTCGCGCAGGTTGTCGCGCAGCTCCCGCTGCTCGCGGGTGTACTCGAGATACATGGCACCTCTCCCGGGGCCTGCGAATCTAACAGCCCGTCAGACGGCGGCGCATACGCTGTCTGACCTGCTTGGACGCGTGCCGGTCCCCTGGCGCCGAAGCCGGCCGCTCGGTACGTTCACGAGGTGGGCTCGCGGCCGTCGGGGACGGTGACGTTCCTGTTCACCGACATCGCGGGTTCGACGCGGCTGTGGGAGGACCACGGCGACGCGATGGCGGCCACGCTGAACCGGCACGACGAGGTCATGCGGGAGGCCGTGGAGGCCTTCGACGGCTACCTCGTCAAGTCCACCGGTGACGGCGCGCTCGCCGCGTTCTCCGACGTGCGTGATGCGCTGCGAGCCGCAGTGTCGGCCCAGCAGACATTCGCCGGTCCCGGTTGGGACGGCAAGCTTGCGCTCCAGGTGCGGACGGCAATCCACACCGGCACCGCGACCGAGCGCGACGGGGACTACTTCGGACCCGTGCTGAACCGGGCCGCACGGTTGCTTGCAATCGGCCACGGCGGTCAGCTCCTGCTGTCGAACAGTGCTGCCTCACTTGCGCGCGACGTGCTCGACGACGGGTACCGGCTGATCGATCTGGGTGAGCACCGGCTGCGCGATCTCTCCCGCACCGAGCGGGTCTTCCAGCTCGTCGTTCCCGATCTCGGACACGACTTCCCGCCCTTGCGGTCACTCGACCGTGTGCCGACGAACCTCTCCGAACAGCTGACGAGCTTCGTCGGCCGCGATCGCGAGCTTCGCGAGATCGGTGCGCTGCTCCGGGCGCACCGGTTGGTCACGATCACCGGCGTCGGTGGGGTCGGCAAGACTCGCCTCGCTCTCCAACTCGCCGCAGAGGTTTCGACATGGAACACCGACGGCGTCTGGGTCTGTGAGCTCGCCTCAGCCGAGACCGACCAAATGATGGTGGAGGTGATGGGCGCGGTGCTCGGTGTGCCGGCCCGGGGCTCGCTGTCACGGTGCGAGAGCATCGTCGAGTTCCTACGCACGAAGAAGGTGCTGCTCGTCGTCGACAACTGCGAGCATCTCCTCGACGCTGTGGCAACCGTCGTCACCGCGATCTTGCGCGAATGTCCGAGCGTCACGGTGCTCGCCACGAGCCGTGAGGGACTCGGCGTCGAAGGTGAGCGGCTCTGGCCGCTGCGTTCCCTCTCGCTGGCGCCCGTAGGTGCCTCCGACGACGAGGTGGCGGCCAGTGATGCCGTGTCGCTGTTCGTCGATCGCGCGCTCGGGGCCGACCCCGGGTTCGCGCGCGGGTCGGCTCCCGGGAGCACGACCGCGGTCGCCGAGATCTGTCGCCGTCTCGACGGCATCCCTCTCGCAATCGAGCTGGCCGCGGCGCGTACCGCGGCGTTGAGCATCAGCGAGATCGCAACGCTGCTCGACGAGCGCTTCCGGCTCCTGACCCGTGGCCGGCGCGGGGCCGTCGACCGGCACCAGACGCTGCGTGCGACGGTCGACTGGTCGTATTCACTGCTGTCCGAGAGCGAGCGCCTGCTCTTCGACCGCCTCGGCGTCTTCCCCGGAAGCTTCGACGCCCGTGCCGCGGGGATGGTTGCCGCGGGTGACGGCGTGGATGCGTTCGCCGTCATCGACCTGCTGACCGAACTCGTCGCGAAGTCGATGCTCGTGGCGGACCGTAGCGCCGACGACACGATCCGGTACGTGCTCCTCGAGACGCTGCGTGACTACGCGCTCGAGCACCTTGCACTCCGCGGTGAGACCGACGATCTGCGCCGACGGCACGCGGCCCACTACGCGGCCGTTGCGGAACACATGGGCCCGGGCCTCTTGAGCCCCGACGAGGTCGTCTGGCGAGACCGCGTGGGCCTCGAGCTCGACAACTTGCGCGCGGCCGTCGACTGGTCGCTGGAGTCGGAGGGCGACGAGGAGTTGGCGTTTCGCATCATTGCCGCGCTCGCGTACGAGGTGACCGATTTCCGGGCCGCTGGAATCGGAGCCTGGGCGGAACGGGCAGCACACACCTCGGCCCTCGACGCGTCACCGTGCCGCTCGTGGGTGCTCGGCGTGGCCGCGTACGGCGCGTTCCATCGCGGCGACCTGACGGCCGCGGAGGCCTACGCCCGGGCGCTTGATGTCGAGCCCACTCCGGCATGGGTGCACGCACAGGGTGCCCTCGGAAACGTCGCGGCCTCGCGGGGCGATTTGGCGAGCGCGCTCGAGATCTACGGTGCGGCACGCGCCGCGGTCGGAGCCGGTGACGAATGGCGGTACCCGTCGTGCTGGGTGCCGGCGGTGCGGGCGATCTACGCGGGCATCGCCGGGGATCGCGAGCTTGCACGGGCCGAGACCGAGGCCGGCCTCGAGGCCGCGCGAGGTTTCGGACAGCCGTCGGCGCTCGCACTTGCGCTGTACGTCTGCGCGATGACGCGCATGGACGACGAGCCGGACCGTGCCCTTCGGGACGCGGAGGAGAGCGTCGCGCTCCACCGGGCCGGCGCGAGCGACGTCGTCTACGCGAACGCGACCCTCGTCACGTCGGTCTTGCGTGAGCGTGCCGGCGACATTGCCGGCGCCGCCGCGGCGGCGCGCGAAGCGGTGGCGCATGCCGACGCGATCGGCGACCGCTCGGGGACCTACGGGCTCTCTTCGGCGCTCCGCCTGCTCTTCACCGGAGGGGACATCGAGGGCGCCGTGGTGCTCGCCGGTGCGGTGATCGACGGCTGGTTCCGCGAGCTCGTCCTCACGACCAGCGATGAGCTCACCCAGCGCGACGCGATCCTGAGATCAGCAGCGCAGACCCTGGGCCCCGACCGGTATGCGGCCGCTCGTGCCAGAGGCGCCGCGATGGCGTACGAAGCCGTGATCCGCTACGTCCTCGAGGCGCT
This sequence comes from uncultured Burkholderiales bacterium, assembly GCA_964548555.1. Lineage (GTDB taxonomy): Bacteria > Actinomycetota > Acidimicrobiia > IMCC26256 > JAMXLJ01 > JAMXLJ01. The sequence goes on along the minus strand of CAZJSY010000017.1, from coordinate 16,750 downwards.
CGACCGGGCGTTTCCGCCGTCGCACCCCGAGTAGCCCGTCCGCGAAAGCCCTGCTCCCGAACATGTCGCGCCGAATCGACGGCCGATTCGGCGCGAGTTGTCGTGAAGTGGGAGCCGCTCAGCGGGGCGCGTAAAACTGGCGGGCCGGAAGCGGCAGAATTCGCTTCCTCTTCCCTTGCAGTGCCACCGTCGCCTTTGGGATTGTCGCCCGCAGAATGTGCGAAGCGAGACGGGGGCAAGGAAGAGGACGAACGAGGCGCGCCCGGGAGGTCTCACCCAATGCCCGTCGTCATCGCAGTGCTGTTGGCCCTCCTGTGGGTCTTCGCGTTGCGACGTTGGTACCGCCAAGCCCCGACACCGCTCGAATCCGTCGAGCACCAACAGCGCGCGCTCGATGCGCTCCAGCACGCAGCATCACGGTCCCGCTCCGGGCCACCGGCTCCCTCCACCGGCACGAACCGACCGCTGCGCAACCTTTCGCTTTCTCACGGTGGCAGATCGCAACGCTCGCTCGCGCCGCTGGCGTTCGCCCTCCTCGGCACGCTCGCACTCGCCGGCGTCGGGACGATCTGGTGGGTCGGTACCAATACCAACCAGAAGCAGGCCGCGTCGCAGAGCACGGTCACGAGTGGGCACGGCACCACGACGACCACTGCCGCGCCGACGACTACGACTACCAACACCACGGCACCGCCTCCACCACCCGTCGCGCATGCGACACTCACACGCCAGACCTCGACGGGAGCCGTGTTCACGGTGGACCGCCAGACCTACACGGTGACAGTCTCGGCGAGTGCGCCGTGCTGGCTACGCGCACAGGATCCGAACAACCAGAACGGAACGCCGCTGTTCGAAGGCACACTGCGCTCCGGTGACACGCAGCCGATCCAGGTCAACGGCTCCGCTGTACTCCGTCTCGGCGCCGCCAACAACGTGACCCTGACCCTCGACGGTCAGCCGCTGCAACTTCCGGGGCAGTCCGGCAACACCCTGACCTTGACGCTCAACGGGAGCACCAATGGAGCATGACGACGGCGCGTCCGACCGGCACGACGACCACCGGCACGAGCACGAGGACGACGAGGCCGAGCCGTCGCACGTCGAGGAGGGTTTCGACATCACGGCACTCCCCCACCCTTCGCGCAAGGTCGTGCCGCCCCGACGTTCGGGGAACCTCCACGGAGTCAACGAGGCGCAGCGTTGGGCCGAGTTCGGGCGGTTCGTCGCCGGGCGGCGCGACGAGCTCAGCCTGACTCGGCGGGCCACGGCCAAGAAGGCCAAGCTCCCCGAGACAACCGTGCGGGCGCTCGAGCTCGGTTATCAGACCGCGTACGGCGGGGTGCGCGTACTCCCGAACCTCACCGACGACGAGATCCAGCGACTCGCAGACGCGCTGGAGATGGAAGGCACCGATCTGCGCGGCCGCCTCGGTCGGGGTGCACCGCGTCTCGTCACCTCGGGCGACCAACCCGACAGCCGCACGACGTCGCTCGCGCGTCGCATCGCCCGTCTCGACGAGGCCGATCGACAGATCGTCGAGCTGCTCGTGGAGCGCCTCTCGCAGCGCGACTGAGCACCGGTGTGAGCCGGCTTATCAGCTCGGCAGCTCCCGGAACGGAAGGGTCTTGTCGGGGCGGGGCTCGCCGGGCAGGCCCAACACGCGCTCACCCAGCACATTGCGCTGCACCTGTTCGGTGCCGCCGCCGATCCGCACGCCCCATTGCCCGAGGAACAGCTGCTGCCACAGGCCGCCCTGGGTCGCGTCGTCGTTGATCAGCATTCCCGACGCGCCTTCGATGGCGAGACCGAGGTCGCCGTTGCGTGCGACGTGCTCGGAAACGGCGAGCTTCAGCACGGAGCTCTCCGGGCCCGGCATCTTGCCGGCCCGGATCGCGGCCTGAGCTCGTGCACCGAGGTACTTCAGGATCTCGAACCGGATGTACGCGTCCGCGAGCTGCTGACGGACGATCGGGTCGTCGGTACGCCCGTACTTGCGTGCAAGGTGCTTGAAGTCACCGAAGCCGATGCCCGTGCCACCACCGATCAGCGTTCGCTCGTTGGCGAGCGTCGTCTGTGCGACACCCCACCCTCCATTGACCTCGCCCAACACGTTCTCCGCGGGGATGTGCACGTCGGTGAGGAACACCTCGTTGAAGTGCGCGACGCCGTTGATCTGGCGCAACGGACGCACCTCGATGCCCGCGGTGTGCATGTCGACGAGGAAGTACGTGATGCCGCGGTGCTTGGGCACATCGACGTCGGTACGCGCCAGCAGGATGCCCATGTCGCTATGGTGCGCACCCGAGTTCCAGACCTTCTGGCCGTTGACGATCCACGCGTCACCGTCGCGGATCGCACGCGTCCGCAGCCCCGCCAGATCGGAACCGGCGCTCGGCTCGCTGAACAGCTGGCACCACACTTCGTCGCCGCGCAGCAGCGGCGGGATGTATCGCTGCTTCTGCTCGTCGGTCCCGTGCACGAGCAGAGTCGGGACCACCATGCCGTGACCGACCGCGAACACGCCGGTCTCGACGTCGAACCGGGCCTGCTCCTGAGCGAAGATGCGGGCCTGCTTCGACGTGCCGCCCCGACCGCCGTACTCGCGCGGCACGTTGATGCCGGCCCAGCCGGAGTCGAACAGTGTCCGCTGCCATTCCTTGCATCGATGTACGTGCTCGGCATCGGCTTCCGGTGAATTGTCCGCCGAGGCGTACCGGCGATTGAACACGCTCTCGGCTGCGCGGGGTTGCGCGTTCGCCTCGAGCCACGCACGCGCTTCGGCACGGAACGCCGCGTCCTCGCCGGAGTCTCCTTCGACACTCGGAGGGGGCGGCGGCCAGGCGCTGCGGAGGTCGCTCGGCCCGCGCTTGGCGGTTGCCGTCACTGCGCGCCGATGACCTTGACCGGGTCCACCTTCGCCACGAGCTCGCGCACCACGGGGCCGAGGTCGCCGGGCTCCCACCGTTCGCCTTTGTCGATGCCTGGCAGCGAGCGCCAGTTGTCGGCGATGTTCACCTTGCCCCCGCTCACCTCGAACACGTGACCCGAGATGCCGGCCGAATCGTTGCTCCCGAGCCAGACCACCAGCGGCGCGATGTTACCGGGATCCATCGCGTCGAAGCCGTCGGCCGGCCGCTCCATGCTCCCGGCGAACAGGTTCTCCGTCATGCGGGTACGTGCGATCGGGGCGATCGCGTTCGCTGTGACGCCGTAGCGCCCGAGCTCCGCTGCGGCCACACGCGCGAACGTCGCGATACCCGACTTCGCGGCGGCGTAGTTGGCCTGACCGACGTTGCCGAACAGCCCCGCGCCCGAACTCGTGCACACGATGCGCGCGTCCACCGTCTCGCCCGCCTTGACCTGCTCACGCCAGTAGCCCGCGGCGTGGCGGGTCGGGCAGAAGTGGCCGCGCAGATGCACGCGCATCACGGCGTCCCAGTCGTCTTCCGTCATGTTGACGAGCATGCGGTCGCGCAGGATGCCCGCGTTGTTGACGAGCGTGTCGAGACGCCCGAACGTGTTGACCGCGGTGTCGATCAGCGCCTTCGCGCCGTTCCAGTCCGCGACGTCGTCGCCGTTCGCGACCGCCTCGCCACCCATGCCTCGGATGATGTCGACGACCTCACCGGCCGGACCCGTGGATCCCCCACTGCCATCGACCTCGGCGCCGAGGTCGTTCACCACGACCTTCGCTCCCTGACGGGCGAACTCGATCGCGTGCTCGCGGCCGATCCCCCGCCCCGCGCCGGTGACGATGACGACCCGTCCCTCACAAATTCTCGCCATGGAAGAACCGACTCCTCGGAAACTCAGGAAAAACTGGGCTGCAGCTCCGACGACACGACCCACATCGCGAAGTACTGCGCCGCACCACCGTAGGCCTGTGCCAGCGCCACCTTGGCACCCGGAACCTGGTGCTCGCCCGCCTCACCTCGGACCTGCTGGGCCGCCTCACCGAATCGCAGCATCCCCGAAGCGCCGATCGGGTTCGACGAAAGCACGCCGCCCGAGGGGTTCACCGGGAAGCTGCCGGTGATCTCGGTCTCGCCCGAGTCGACCATCTTCCATCCCTCACCCGGGCCGGCGATGTCGTGACCCTCGAGCCACATGGGCTCGTACCACGAGAACGGGACGTAGAGCTCGGCCACGTCGATCTGCTCGCGCGGGTTGGTGATGCCCACTTCCTTGTAGAGCATCTCCGCGCACTCGACGCCGGCCTGGGGCCGCACCGTGTCGCGGCCGGGGAACGAGCCGAGCTCGCTTCGCATCGCGGTCCCCAGCACCCATGCGGGCGGCTTCGACGCGGCCCGGCCACCCTCCTCATCGGTGAGCACCATCGCGGCGGCGCCGTCGGAGCTCGGGCACGACTCGAGGAAGTGGATCGGCTCCCACAACATCGGGGACTCCTTCACCTTCTCGATCGTGATGTCCGGCAACTGCAGGTGCGCGTAGGGGTTCTTGGTCGCGTTCAGACGGTCCTTCACCGCGACCTTCCATCCGATGTGTTCGGGAGCACCGGACGCGCGGATGTACGACCGCATCCACGGAGCGAAGATGCCGCCGGCGCCCATGCCGCCGCTTCGGCCTCCGGCGAGACCCCACTGCGCGTTGCCTTCGGACTGCTTCTCGTACGCGACGGTGAGGACGCGCTTGTGTCGGCGCGCCATGATCAGCGACGAGGCGACGATCGATGTCGACCCTCCGACGCTTCCGGCGGTGTGCACGCGCATCATCGGCTTGCCCACAGCGCCGAGCGCGTCGGCGAGCGACAGCTCGGGCATCATCACGCCCTCGAAGGGGTCGGGCGCCTTGCCGATGACCACGGCCTCGATGTCGGTCCATGTCATACCGGCGTCGTCGAGCGCGCGCTCGGCAGCCTCACGCACGAGGCCCGGGAGCGAGAGGTCGTCGCGACGCTTCTTGTGCTTCGTCTGGCCGAAGCCGACGATCGCACAGGGCTCATGGGACATCAGTCACCTTCCAGGACGCACACGAGGTTCTGCTGCAGGCACATTCCCGACGTCGCGTGGCCCAGCGTGCGGGAGCGCCCACCTTCGACGATCTGCTTCGCGGCCTCCGCGATACGGGCCAGTCCGACCGCCATCACCGGATTCGCCGCGAGCGGGCCACCCGACGGGTTGATCGCGACGTCGTCACCGAGCCCGAGCGCCTCACGCAGGACGGGCTCCTGGTGCGAGAAGGTGGCCGAGAGCTCGGCCACCTCGATCGGCGCCGAGCCCACACCCGCCGCGTCACCCGCGAGCCTCGTGGACACGGATGTCGTGAGGTCGCGCATGCCGGGCTGGTGCGCTTCGATGCGGTGATCGATGCCGCGGATCCACGCAGGCCTCTCGCACACCTCGCGGGCCTTGTCGGCCGTCGCGAGCACGACTGCGCAGGCGCCGTCGGATATCGGCGGCAGGTCGTGCGTGCGCAGCGGCGCGGTGACGTAGGGCTGCGCGAGCAGTTCGTCGACGTCGAAGTCGCCCGTCACCTGCGCGTGCGGGTTCTTCATCGCGTCGCGCCTGCTGCGCGCGGCGATCTCGGCCATCTGCCGCTCCGTGACCTTGCCCGCGTCGAGCAGCGCACGGGCCTGGATCGCGGCGATCGACACCGGGTCGAGACCGAGCGGCGTGAGCGTGTACGGATCCATCTGCAACGGATAGATCTCCGCCGGCGCGCCGGGCGAGGACTTGCCGGACCCGAAGACCAGCGCGGTCTCGATCTCCTCGTGCTGCAGGCGGACCCACGCCTCGTACAAGGCCCACGCGCCATCCATCTCGACGTGGCTCTCGCTGATCGGCGGCCACGCGCCGACGGCCTCGAGGTTCATCACGAACGCGAACGTCTGGCCGGAGAGGTAGTCGCAGCTTCCGGCACAGGTGAACCCGATCTCGCGGCGCGGGATCTTCGACATCTCCAACGCCTCGTTGATGACCGGGAACAGGAACTGCACCTCGGTGGCCTGCGCCTGGCGCTCGTTGCGTGCCTGCGCGTATCCGATGATCGCAACATCCTTGAGGGCAGTCATCACCACACCTTGTCGCTGAAGGATTCGGCCGGCATGTCGGGCTCACCCGTCGGCCGGAAGCCGAGCAGCGAACCTTCGAGCGCGCTCCCCGACCGGTTTCCGACCTCGTCGACGTTGCGTTCGCCTTTCGACGCCCACACGGCCTCGACACGCATGCCGGCGCGGACCTCCGCCACGGGGATCTCGAGGATGTCCTGGAGGATGAGCATGCCTCCGGGCGGGTCGAGGAGGATCGACGCGCGCACGAACGGCTCGGTCTCCTTCTGGCCGTAGTACTGGACCGGCGTGACGACGGTGTAGTTGGTCACGACACCCCGGTCGGCGAGCTGGATCTCGTTGCGCTGGTCGAGCTCGATCGTGTCGATCGGGCAGTACCCCTTGGGCGGAACGTAGACGAGGTTGCAGATGGGGCACTGCTGAGCGATGAGGCGCGCCTCCATGAGCGCGTCGCGAAAACGCATCACGGGCGCGCTCACGACGTCGGCGTACTCCAGCTGCATGAAGTACTCCATCATCGTGACGGGCTCGTCGCCCTGCGTCGTGGGCGGGGCTTCGGCGGCCTCGGTCACGCGGCACCCCCTTCGGGAACGAAGCACTCGATGTCGTCGATGCGCCCCTTGCGTTCGTCCCGCCAGCGCGGCGTGACACGGATCCCCGTGTGCATCGCATCGACGGAGCCGGCGTCGACCGCGTGCACCATCGCGGTGTCCGCGCCGTCGAGCTGGATCAGCGCGAACGCGAACGGCTTGTCGAGCGGGTGCTTCCGGGTCGGTTTCGAGACCCAGGCCCACGACGTCACCGTGCCGCCCGGTCCGACCTCGACGAAGTCGGGCTTCAGCGCGTTGCCGTTCGCAGGGTCGTACTCGAGTGGCGGCACGATGACCCGGTCGCCGGCCCTGATCCCGAGGATGCGCTGGTCGCGAAGGCCCGTGCAAAACGGTCCGATCACGGGACCCAGCGTGCGCGTGTACGGGAACTCGATCGTGTGCTTGGTGGCCTGCAGCTCTGTCACGCCCCGAGTAGAACACATTCCATTTCTGAGCGGCAACCGGGGCGAAACGCTCGCCTCAGGGTGCCAGGAGGAGCCAGATCGCCGACTCGAGCTCGTCGCCGACGCTGCGCACGTTGGTCCACTCGTTGACCCAACCCAACAACGCCGAGAACCACACGTGCGACAACACGGTGACGATGCGCAACTTGCGTTCGGGATCGACGTCGGACATCGGCTCCGAGAGGAGGTCCACCATGATGGTGCTCATCTCGGCTTGACAGTCGGCCACCGCGGGGTCGGGAGATGCGATCGCGGTCACCATCGCCTTGCCGAGCCGTGGTTGACGTTCGATCGCCTTCATCGCCCGCCGGATCACGTCGACGGTGCGCTCCGCGCTGTTGGATCCGCGGGGCGGCTGGCGCACGAGCCGCACCTGGATCTCGCGAGAGAACTCGACGAGCGTCGCGGCGAGCAGGTGATCCTTCGACGCGAAGTAGCGGTAGATCGTGCCGAGGGCGACGTGAGCCTGCGCGGCGACGTCGCGCATCTGCACGGCGTCGTAACCACCTTCGGCCCCGAGCACCATCGCGGCCTTGATCACGCGCTGACGCCGGGCAACCTGGTTTCGGGTGAGGGAATCACCGCTTGCGTCGACGACCACGCCGGTCACATTACGTTTGCGGACAGCTCTCGTTCGGAGGCTTGGGGAACTTCGCCGGCTCGGTGGTGGTGGTCGTCGGCGCGCTCGTGCTGCTCGTCGCGTTCTGGGCGGCGAGCCCGAGGAGCAGCTGCTCCGGGGTCATCGCCTGCTTGAAGTCGATGCCGAGCAGCACGACCACCGTCGAATCGGGCAGGCCCGGATCGTCGACGAGCTGGCCGACGCCCCCGAGATAGACCTGGACGGTACGGGCCGCTGCAAGCGCCTCCGGCCGGTAGTGCACCTCGGTCTCCGCGGTGGGTGCCGTGTCTCCCACACCCGCGCCGACGAATCCGAAGGCGCTCAGCTGCTGGACCGTGTTGGCGGCCTTGCCCGACACGCCGGTGCCGTTGAGCACGCGTACGCGCACGTCGGCCGGCTTCAGGTTGCGCGAGAGCGGGAGCGGTCCGCCGAACTTGTTCAGCCGCTGGAGCAGCTCGTCGGCCTCGGGCTGCTTGAGGACCAGCGGCTTGGTCGTCGTTCCTTCTCCCTGCACGGGCAGCGTCAGCGTTTCCATGCCGCTGGGATCAGCCGGGTTCACGTCGCGGAAGATGCGTACGAACGCCAGCAGCTCACCGTGGTCCTTCGCGAGCGCGTCGTCGACCCCGAGCTTGCCCACGACGCTGTTCGCGATGTCGTTCGCCGCGAAGATGTCCTTCTCCGCCTTCTTGAACGCCAGCGTCGCGAGGCTCCGGATGAAGCCTTGTTGCCGTGCGATCCGGTCGAGGTCGGCGCGCGGGCTGGCGTCTCTCCACACGCCGTTCCGGTAGAACTGGAGATGCCGGGAACGCACGTATTGCAGCGCCGTTGCACCGTCGAGCTGCCATGTACCCGCCGCGGGCTCGTAGAGGCCGGTACACACGTCGAACGCCGGGGCGGGGAACGTGACGGGGACATGGCCGATCGCGTCGACGATCGCGCCGAACGAATCGAAACCGACCTCGATGTAGTGGTTGATCTTGATCCGGAAGTTGTTCTGGATCGTGTCGATCAGGAGTTGTGGCCCGGCGTTGAACGCCGCGTTCAGCTTCTGCCGCCCCATTCCCGGAATGTCCACCTGCGTGTCCCGCGGGAGCGACACGACGACGATGTGCTTCTGCGACGGGTCGACGTGAGCGATCATCATCGTGTCGGATCGCTGGCCGCTCTGCTGACTCGGGTTCCCGAAGGCGCGCGCCTCCGCCGAGTTGTGCACGAAGCCTCGGGAGTCGGAACCGATCACGAGGAAGTTCCCGGAGTTGGCGCGCGGTTCCTTCGCGAGTGTGAGCCCTTTGACGCGGTGGATACGCGACAGCTTCCGGTTGATGTTGGCGTTCACGCTGACGAGACCACCCACGATGATGAGGCAGCTCAAGCCGAGCGCGATGAGGTAGCGCCGAACGAATCGGTCCCAGAGCGCGCCGTGCGGCAGACGTCCCCGCAGCGACACACCACGCAGGCCGCGGCCGGGCGATTGCATTCGTGCCACGTCAGAGCTTCTCCGGCCGGCCCGCGACGAGGGCGGCCACGGTTCCGAGCGCCTCGTCGAGCCGGGCCGCCGTCGTGCGGTACACGTCGACGGGCTGGCCCACGGGATCGTCGATCTCGTCCTGCGGATGGCCGACGGGTCGCCCGGGCTCACGGGACGCCGAGACGCGACGCAACCAATGCCTGAGCGGCTCCTCGGGCCGGCGCGGCCCGACCCGTGTGCCCAGTCGTGCCAGCTCGCGAACCATGAAGGTCCGATCGATCGCGTCGGGGCAGCGGAGCGCGACGAAGTCGACGTGTGCGCGCGTCATCCCGAGCACGAGGTCGCTTTCCTCGATCAGGGCGGGCGTGAGCCCGCGACTGCGGTGCGTCGACACGTCGAGACCGTGCTCGTTCATCGCCTGGACCGCCTCGGGCGTGGCCGCGCCACGCCAGCGCATGGTGCCGGCGGAGTGGACGCGCGCGGCCACACCCCGCGTCGCGAGATGGCGACGCATGAGGGCCTCACCCATCGGAGAACGGCAGATGTTGCCGGTGCAGATCACGAGGACGTCAACGGGCTCGATGGCGGCGATGGCGCGGGAGTGTATTGGGGGCGGGGTCGAACGCCGGCGCGGCGACGCGCCCGGCGGTGACAAGCTTCGCGCTCCAAGCGGTCGAACATGGATCAGGAGGCGGGATGGGCCCGCTCGACGGGGTGCGTGTGGTTGAGCTGGGCGTCTGGGTCGCCGGCCCGGCAGCGGGCGGAATCCTGGCCGACTGGGGAGCCGACGTGGTGAAGATCGAGCCCCCGGCAGGTGACCCGGCGCGATCGTTCGCCTCGATGCTCGGCGGAGATCTGCCCTTCAATCCGCCGTTCGAGCTCGACAACCGCTCCAAGCGCAGCATCGTGCTGGACCTCGCGACCGCCGACGGCCGCGACCTCGCGTTACGCCTCCTCGATACGGCTGACGTGTTCCTGACCAACGTCCGCCTGGCCGGGCTGGCGAGACTCGGCCTCGACCACGACACCCTCACCGAGCGCTGCCCGCGGCTCGTGTACGCGGCGATCACGGGCTACGGGCTCGAGGGCGCCGACCGGGACCGCGCCGCGTACGACATCGGCGCGTTCTGGGCCCGTTCCGGAATCGCCGGTCTGCTCACCTCGCCGGGCGGCACACCGCCATTCCAACGCGGCGGGATGGGAGATCACGGTGCGGGCATGAGCCTCGCGGCCGGAGTGTGTGCCGCGCTCGTCGCGCGTGATCGCACGGGACGCGGACAGCTCGTCTCGACGTCACTGCTACGGCAGGGGATGTACACGATCGGGTTCGACGTCAATACCGCGCTGCGATTCGGCGTGTCCATCGGCGTCGCCACGCGCGAGACCATGGGCAATCCGGTCATCAACAGCTACCGCGATCGCGACGGTCGCTGGTTCTGGCTGATCGGGCTCGAAGGCGAACGCCACTGGCCCGACCTCTGCCGCGCGGTGGAGCGCACGGACTGGCTCGACGACGACCGCTTCGCGACCGCTTCCGGCCGGCGCAAGAACAGCGTGCTGCTGTGCGGCTTGCTGGACGAGATCTTCACCACGCGGAGTCGTGACGAGTGGGGGGAGGTGTTCGACCGCGAGAACGTGTGGTGGGCGCCCGTGCAGAGCGTCGAAGAGGTGATCGAGGATCCGCAGGCGCGCGCCGGCGGAGGATTCGTCGAGGTACCGGACGACGAATCGAACACGACCATGGTCGCGACGCCGGTGGACTTCTCGGATACGCCGTGGGCGGCGCGATCGATGCCGCCGGGGCTCGGCGCGCACACCGCCGAGATCCTCGCCGAGCTCGGCCTGTCGGAGGACGAGGTCGACAAGCTCCGCACCGCCGGAGTCGTCGCGTAGTCGACGTCGCTCCCGCGAGTCGCTCGATTCGGACCTTCAGCGGGCGAGGTGTTCGGTGACGAGCGCGACGGCGCGCTCGGTGTCCTCCTGCACGAAGAAGTGGCCGCCGTCGAGTTGGAGAAACGCGCTTCCGGCCCGTTCGGCCTGGGCCGAGAACCACTCGACCGGCAGGTTCGAGCGCGTGCCGGCCACGACGATTGCCTCCGCGTGCAACGACGCCAGATGACTCCATGCGCTCCGGGCGCCGCCCTCTTCCGACGACACCTCGAAGATCGTGGCCTCGGCTTCGGGACGGCACGCGAGCTCGACCTGCCCGTCGGACCGTTCGACCGTGCCCCAGCGGACGTAGGCCTCGAGTGCCTCTGGCGCGAGCTCGTCGAGCGGTGGGCGGCTGCCGTAGGACTCCATCATCGTGTCGCGGTCGGGCCAGACGGCGCGGCGTTTGCGCGCGATGGCCGCCATGTAGTTGCCCCCGTCGCCGGGGCCCTCGACGACCGGCCGGCGCGCACCGTCGAGCGAGAACGCGATCGCCTCGCACAACAACACCCGCCGCACGAATCCCGGTCGCAGGCGGTCGACCATCACCGCGACGCCTCCGCCGAGGGACTCACCGAGCGCGACGACCTCGTCCACGCCGAGCGTGTCGAGCACCGCCAGCACGTCACGTGCCATGCACTCGAAGGCGTATCCGGCCACCGTCGCGGGTTCGTCGGTCCCACCGTGGGCCCGCAGATCCACCCCGATCGGACGGAAGGTGTCGCGCAGCCGCGTCGCCATCGGATGGAACAGACCCGCGCAGAAACCGTTCGGATGCAGCAGCAGCAGCAGTGGCGTGCCGGAGCCGCCCCAGTCGAGCGCCGCGACGGTGAGCCCGCCGTGCTCGACGGTGATCGACCGCGGAAATGAATCCAAACGAGTCGCTACGCGGGCTCGGCCGCGAGCATCGCCCCGAGCTTGCGCAGCTGGGGCGTCTCGCTGCCGAGCGTGAGCTCGATCTGCTTGGCCCAGAGGAAGTAGCGGTGCAGCGGGTAGTCGCGGTCGACGCCCATACCGCCGTGCAGGTGCTGCGCGGCGTGCACGACGCGCTGACCGCCCTCCGACGCCCAGAACTTCGCCACCGCGACCTCCGCCGCGGCCGGGAGTCCGGCGTCGAGGCGCCACACCGCTTGCCACGCCGTGAGACGGATCGCCTCGGTGTCGATGTACGCGTCGGCGGCCCGCTGCCCGACGGCTTGGAACGTCGCGATCGGGCGCTCGAACTGCTCGCGAGTCTTCGTGTACTCGGCCGTCATGCGCAGCGCCTCTTCGCACACGCCCACCGCGGTCGCGCACAGGGCGGCGGTGGTGTGCTCGACGATCCACTCGAGAACGGCGGTGCCGTCCGCCGTGCCACCGAGCAGGTCACCGTCGCTCACCGTCACACCCGACAACGTGATCCGCGCCTCGGGAAGACCGCTCGTCGTGTCCTGCCGTTCGACGCCGACGCCGCCGGCCTTCGGATCGACGATGAAGATGCCGACACCTTCGCCGGTCGAGGCGGGGACCAGGATCGCGTCGGCCACCAGCCCGGCCGGCACCTCTTCCTTGACGCCGTCGAGACGCCACCCGTCGCCCGCGCGCGCCGCGGTCGTGCCGGGTCGCAGGGGATCGGCGCCGAACTCGGTGAGCGCGGCGGTGAGCACGACGTCGCCGGACGCGACACCGGGCAGGAATCGCTGCTTCTGCTCGTCGGTGCCGAACTGTGCGATCGGCATCGCGCCCATGACGACCGTCGGCAGCACCGGGGCCATCGCAACCGTGCGACCGACCTGCTCGAGCAGGAGCGCCGCGGCGAGGAAGCTCTGTCCCGCACCACCGACCGACTCGGGCAGCGCGATGCCCAGCAACCCCGCGTTCGCGAGCTCCTGCCAGAGTTTGCGGTCGAAGCGCTCGTCGCCCGCCTCGAGTTCCTTCAGCCGGTCGTGCGTGACCTGCCCTTCGAGGATCTGCTTCGCCAGGTCGCGAACGGCTTCCTGCTCCTCCGAGAAGGAGAAGTCCATAGCTACGCCTCCACTTCGAGCTTTGGCGTCGAATTGACTGCCGGAGCCGGCAAATTCGACGCCAGAGTGCCGGTCATTCCGTTGCCGCTCATCGGGCTGCCATGGGCATGCCGAGACCGAACACCGAGATGAGGTCGCGCTGGACCTCGTTCACGCCGCCGCCGAACGTCAGGATGATGAGGCTGCGATAGTTGCGCTCGAGCCTGCTCTTGAGCACCGCCTGGGGCGTGCCGTCGGTGAGGTACGAGCGCGGACCGATGATCTCCATCAGCAGGCGGAACGCCTCGAGGTAGAACTCCGTGCCGAACACCTTGATGGTCGACGCGGCCGCGACGTCGAGCTCACCCTTCGTCGCCTGCCATGCGACGCGCCAATTCGCAAGGCGCAGGAACTCCAGCTTCGCATGCACGCGCGCGAGATGGATCTGCACCCATTCCTCGTCGATCACCCGCCGGCCGTCGGCCAGCTTCGTCTCCTGAGCCCACTCGCGGACGTCGGCGAGCGAGCGCTCGATGATCCCGGAGGAGCACAGCGTGACGCGCTCGCGGTTGAGCTGGCTCGTGATGAGCCCCCAACCGTTGTTCTCGCCACCGACGAGTGCGGTGGCCGGAACCCGCACGTCTTCGTAGAAGACCTGGTTGATGTCGTGCTCGCCGAGCAGCTTCATCGGCACGACCTTGATCCCCGGCGTGTCCATCGGGACGACGAACAGGGAGATGCCCTTGTGCTTCTTCACCTCGGGATTGGTGCGTACCGCGAGCCACACGTAGTCGGCGTCGCTCGCGAGGCTCGTGAAGATCTTCTGGCCGTTGATGATGTACTCGTCGCCGTCGCGCACAGCCTTGGTCTTCAACGCCGCGAGGTCGGTGCCCGCGCCGGGCTCCGTGTAACCGATGCAGAAGTGGATCTCACCCTTCACGATCTTCGGGAGGAAGAAGTTCTTCTGCTCTTCGGTACCGAAGTGCATGATCGTGGGACCGACGGTGTTGATGGTCAGCATCGGCACCGGTGCGCCGGCACGCATCGACTCGTCGAAGAAGACGAACTGCTCGATCGCCGAGAATCCTCGGCCGCCGTACTCCTTCGGCCAGCCGACGCCGAGCCAGCCGTCTTCGCCCATCTGGCGCACGACCTTGCGCATCTCGGGGCCGACGCCACCCGCGTGCGCCAGCTGCTCCTGCACCTCGGGCGTGAGCAGCCTGTCGTAGTAGGCGCGCAGCTCGTCGCGCAGCGCCCGCTGCTCGTCGGTGTAGCCGATCTGCATGGGGGTCCTCCTCACGCCACGGGGTGAAACACGTTACATGCGGGTTGGTTTACAGGCCCAAGCCCTCCAGGACACCGGCCCGCATGCCGGCGGTGAAGCCCCCGTCGACCACCAAGGCATGGCCGGTGACGAAGCTCGAGTCGTCGGACACGAGGAACAGCGCGGCTCCTGCAATCTCCTCGGGCCTTCCGAACCGGCCGAGTTTGTGCTCCTCGCGGTAGCGCTCGCGATATTTCGCCATGCCGTCGCTGTCCATCACCGACCGGAACATCGGTGTCTCGATGAAACCCGGACAGATGCAGTTCACGCGCACACCACGTCGGCCGTAGTCGATCGCCATGTTCTTCGTGAGGACGACCACGGCACCCTTCGACGCGTTGTACGCGCTGCCACCCTCGGTTCCCTCGATGCCTTCGATGCTCGCGAAGTTGACGATGCTCCCCGAGCCCTGCTCCATCATCGGAGCAACGGCGTGCTTGCACACCAGAAAGGTTCCGGTGAGGTTGACGCGCAGCACCCGTTCCCACTCCGCGAGCGGCACCAGGTGGACAGGACCGCCACCGGCCACGCCCGCCGCGTTGCACACCGCGTCGAGCCGGCCGTGCTCGCGAACCACGTTCTCGACTGTGCGCGCGACCGCGTCTTCGTCGGTCACGTCGACGCGATCGAAGCCGGCGCCGGACCAGTCCGCGGGTTCGTGCAGGTCGACACCGACGACCTTGGCACCCTCCTGGGTGAAGCGGTGCGCGCAGGCGAGCCCGAGACCCGAAGCAGCCCCCGTGACCAGGACAACCCGTCCGTCGAGCCTCAAGAGATCCAACCCCCGTAGCACCGTCGTCGCGGCCGGGCGTATGCTGGATTGAAACGCGTTCTACCGTCAAGCCAGCGGGGGTCGTCGCCCATGAAGTTCGCGCTGTTCTACGAGATCCCCGTGGCCCGTCCGTGGGATCCGGACAGCGAGTACCGCGCGTACAAGAACACGATCGAACAGGCGATCCTCGGCGACAAGATGGGCTTCCATTCGTTCTGGACGGTGGAGCACCACTTCCTCGAGGAGTACTCGCACTGTTCGAACCCCGAGGTGCTCTACGGCGCGATCGCCGCGCAGACGTCGAACATCCGTCTCGGCTACGGCGTGCGGCTGCTCCCGAAGCCGTACAACCACCCCATCCGGACGGCGGAGTCGGTGGCGGTGCTCGATCTCATCAGCGACGGACGGGTCGAGTTCGGCACCGGGCGCTCGTCGACACGCGCCGAGCTCGAGGGCTTCGACGTCGATCCTCACGAGACACGCGCGATGTGGAGCGAGGCTTTGCGTCACATCGTCTCTGCGTGGACCGAGGAGGAGTACCAGGCGGACGGGAAGTACTGGCGCATGGGCGGGCCGCGTCGCGTGCAGCCGAAGCCTCGCCAGCAACCGCACCCGCCGATCTGGGGCGCGACGAGCAGCCCCGACGGTCACCGCGAGATCGGCCGTCACGGCATCGGCCTGTGCTCGTTCACCGTCGGTGTGCCTCCCGAGGAGCTCATCGAACGCATCGCGCTCTACCGGCAAGGCTTGAAGGAGTGCACCGAGCCGGTCGGGAAGTTCGTCAACGATCAGGCCGCCACGTTCACGATGGTGCACTGCGCTCCCACGAAGGAAGAGGCATACGAGGTCGCGGCCGAGAGCTTCGTGTGGTACGTCCGGCGCGGCTCGTGGCTCATCGGATCGGTGGCGGAGTGGCTCGAGGGCACCGACCTCGGCACCTACAGCTATGCGGCCGCGCCGCTCGAGCACCATCGGGCGGGTGCGCTCGACCACCTCAACTTCGAGTACATCCACGAATCGGGGGCATCGGTGGTGGGCGACCCCGACGAATGCATCGAGACGGCGAAGCGCTACGAGGCGGCCGGTTGCGACCTCCTCCTCTGTCTGGTCAACCCGTACAAGATCCCGCACGAAAAGGTCATGCAGTCGATCGAGCTGATGGGAAGGCACGTTCTCCCTGCCTTCTCGTGAACACCGCCGCCCGGCACGGTCGCGCGCCGTGCCGGTACCCGTCCGTCGGAGGAACGCGCACATGCAGTTGAGTGACATCAACCTCATCGACCGAGATCAGTACGTCCCCCGCGTGCCGTTCGAACTGTTCGACACGCTGCGGCACGAGGCACCGGTCTTCTGGCACGAGCAGGACGAACCCGGCGGGCACGGCTTCTGGGCGGTGACCAACCACGCCGGCGTCGTTGAAGTCAACCGCGAGATCGAGCGGTTCTCCTCCGCGCGGCGCTCCGCGCTCATCACCGAGCTGCCCGAGGAGGACCTCGCGCAACAGCGGATGATGATGCTGAACATGGACCCGCCGATGCACACGCGCTACCGGCTGCTGGTCAACAAGGGCTTCA
>CAZJSY010000016.1:7887-41482 GCA_964548555.1 uncultured Burkholderiales bacterium | reverse complement strand
GGAGCGGCTGGGCGGCGAGTTGCGAGATCGGCTGCTCGTCGAGCGTTGAGAAGCCTTCCCCCATCACCGTGACGGCGACGACGGCATTCCGCTCGTCTTTCTGCGTGCGAATCACGACGTAGAGATCGCGCGGCGCCAGCGCGACGTGCGGCTCGGCATACATCGCGATCGGATGCCGGTCATCGACCTGGAGCCGGGTAAACGGCGACACCAACAGCGTGATCAGGACCCACCGCCAGAGCACCGCCGTCAGGCCCCGTCATCCGTGTTGGCTGGCGGCGGCCAGTCGTCCTTGATCCGGTTCACCTTCAAGAACTTTCGATCGTGGTCGGTGAGTTCGAACGGCGGCGGCGCCGGCGCCGGAATGATTTGCTGCGGAGCCCCGACCGGATTCTCGGTCGTCCAGTGCGCCGCACGATTGCAGGCCGGGCACACCTTCGGTACCTTGCCTTCGGTCGAGACGTAGGCTTCCCGACAGTCATCGAACCGGCAGTACAGAATCCTGGGCATCCGACCTCGGCATCCGCGTTGACGCGGTTCGACGATTGGCGCAGCTCCGCTGACAGGTCGTCGAGTAGACCCACGCCCCATCGAATCGCCGGCGGTAGTAGCGCGGCTCGAACGTCCGACCGCAGGCGCAGATCGATCGGCGCTTGCGGGGGAGCGGGATGACGATCGAGTGCACCGTCACGGCAACCGCCGTTGTGCGCGCAACCATGCGACGTCACGCGCGATCGTCATCACGGAGACGCCCATCTGGTCGGCCATCGCCGAGCGCGTCGCGCCGGTCTGCTGAAGCCGGCGCACCTGATCGCGCCGCGCGGCGAGCGTCGCCGGTGGCAGATCTGGCGTCGGCTTCGGATCCGTCGCGCGGCGAATCCCTGCCGGGCACATCCTCGCGAGGTATTGCCGCAACCAGATCTCCTGCACCTGCTCGCGCTCCGCTGGCGTGAGATCCTCGATCGTCACTGCAGTTTCAGCACGTGCACGCGGAGCGTCGTGTCTTCCTGCGTCAGGAACAGCCGGCCCGTCGCCGGGTCGTAGCTCGCGCCGACCGGGCCGAACGGCAGCGTCCACGTCGTATACGGGACGATCTCCCACGGCTGCTTCGTGCCCGCTTTGACGGCCGCGAGGTCGTTCAGGTTGTAGGCCCAGACGTAGCCGCTGTACGGATAGGCATGCGAGCCCTGCGACCCGTCGCGCGGCGGGTCGTAGCAGTAGGGATACCCGGTCGGACCGATCGTCCCGGCGAGCGACGGATCGCTCGTGCCGGCGCCGTAGCACACGGCCCCCATGCCGGTGATGCCGAAGATCAACAGCGACGAGGATCCCGGCGGGATGAAGCCGCCGTGGATCTCGGTCGTCTCGTTGTACAGCGGGTCGATGCATCCGGTGCAGTCGTAGACGCCAAGCGTCGGATGATCCTGGTCGTAGTAGACGAGCGGCGTCGCCGGCGTTGGGTTCTTCCCCGCTTCGAGATCCGCTGTGTTCAGCGCGAACGCCGCCGGCCCCCACGACGTACGGGTGATGATCGACAGACAGCACTGGCCCACGAGCGTGTCGCCACCAAGCGCGGCCTGCCACTCGGAGGGCACCGGGGCGAAGTAGCCGCCGACGAACGCCGGGCCCATCGAACCGACCGTGAGCGGGCCGACGACGTCGTTGACCGCGAGATTCGTCCCGCGCACGAAGTGTGACGCGACCGCATCGTTCGCGCCGTCGTAGTAGATGTAGCCGCCGACGAGGAGCTTCGCGCCGTCGACCAGGAGCCCGCCGATCTTCGCGCCCTCGATCGCGCCGTCGGTCGGATCCATCAGCGGCAGCTTCCCGTACTCGGCGTCGACGAACGGCTGCAGGATCGACGCGGTCCCGCCGACGGGCGGAATCGAAATCTCTGCCGTGTGCTGGCCCCAGTCATGGCCGACCACGAAGAGCGAGTTGTTGGCCGGGTTGAACGCGACCGAGCCGTTGGCGAATTCGGTCTCGTAGAACTGCGATCCGAACGGGTCGACGCCGAGAATGCCGTCCGGCGTGTCGAACGATCCGGTGTCGACCAGGTTGCTCGCCTGAATCAACCCTGACGAGGGCGGCGGCGGCGGTGGAGGAGGCACACTGGTCACCGTCACGGTCACGGCGGGCATGTTCGGATACGGGGTGTTGTTCGCGTCGGTGGCCGAGGATTGGTACGTCGTCGTCGCCGTTGGCGAGACCGCCAGCATGAAGGTGCAGCCAGTCGAGAGACACCCCTGCAGCGTCATCAGCTGCCCGTTGAGCGAGACGTTGTGGTACACGTCGGCCGGCGTCGCGAGGGTGAGCGTCACGCTCTGCCCGGCCGTGATGTTCGTGCTCGACGCGGCCAACGTCACCGGCGGCGTGGACGCCTGCACCGTCACGGTGAACGGGCACGTCAGGACAATGCCGGTCGCGTCGGTCGCTGACACGGTGACGGTGGTCGTCCCGATCGGGACATCGGTTCCGGAGCCCTGCGAGTAGGTCACACGGACCTTCCCGCTGCCGCCGCTCGTGGTCGCGGGCGGATAGGTGACCAGCGCACTCGTGGCGCCGGCGGCCGCTGTGACCGTGACATTGGCCGGACAGGCGAGGGTGAGCGGACGTGTCGTCGCGTGCGCGGCGGCCGCGCCGAGCATCAGAACGACCGCGATGAAGAGCGCGCGCGCGCGTCGACGTGTCATGTCACTGCCTCCTGCGTTGAATCGTGATGAAAAAACTTTCACAGTCCCCGAGTGAGCCGCCCGCCAACGTCGCGCGGATCGTGTAGCCGAGTGCTCGCCACGTCCGCGTGCCCATCTGCTCGCCGACGCCAACGACTTCGTGATGCGGCCAGAGCAGGTTCTCCGGAGCCGCATGGCCCCGATGCGCGTCCTGCACGCCGCGAAAGAGCGCGAACTCGTGCCGCGGCCCCATGTGGAGTTCGAAGATGCCGACGCCGCGTTCGTAGTGGTCGTAGACGCGCTCGCCCCACGACTGGTCATCCTCAACGCACGATTGCCAGTTGCCTTCGAGGATCGTCCCGGGATGCCGATCCGTGAACGGCGTGAAGCCGCTCTTGTCCGCGGCCGACGCGGAGGACGCCGCCAGCGTCGCGATCGCCAGTGCGAGCCAGACGCGAAGCCATCGCGTCACGGCGTGAATCCCGGCCACCAGGCCCCGAGATACGTCAGGCTGCCGTTGTCACCCGTCACCGCGTCGACGACGGGAAACGACCGCGCGCAGACACCGCACCACGCCAAGCCGTTCGCCTCGACTTCGATCACGGTCTGCCCCGGACGGTTCTGGGCATCGCAGTACCGACACCGCAGATTCGCCTCGCCGCGCTGCCTCTCCACGGGCGACAGCCGCATTCACTGCGTCGCCGACAGCAGCGACTTGTTCAACAGGAGCGCGATCCCGGCGGCGAGCTCAACCCACGGACCCGCCTTCGGCCCGAACATCCCGCCATGCCCGGCGAGCCCCGCCAACGTCGACACGATCCCGATCACCCACGGTTTCCAGTTCGTCATCACGCCTCCTCGAAGGCCGGAAGAATCACGCCCGATCGCACGGGATGAATCTCGAAGCCGCCGCCGGCTTCCCCGCCGTGTGGCGGGTCGAAACACAAGTCCCCGGTGAGCTCCACCAGGCCGCCGACCCGCAGCCGCGCCATAAAGGTCGCAAGGACCTCGCGATCACAGGGTGTGATCTCGCAGTGCAGATGCGACACACTCAGCGCCCGGGCGGTCTGCGGGTCAGGGCGGATCCCGAACGTCCAATCGCCATCGATCTGATGGGCGGACACGTCGAGCACCAGCCCCCGTGCGGTCACGCCACGCTGAAGCACGCGAAACGGTTGGCCGCCGTGGAAGAAGAGCCGGCCGGCCAGCCGCGTCTGCTTGAATCGAAATAAGGCCCGATACAGCGCGCAGCGCAGCGTCACGCCGAGTACCGCGCCTGCGCGACGGCCTCATGGAGTCGTCGCGCCAACAGCGTCAACGCGTCATCGATCGCTTCCGGGTGGGCTTGGACGTAGGCGACGACCCGGTTCAGGAGAAACAGGACGAACTTCGCCTTCATGGCTCCTCGCCTCCGATACGCACGTGATCCGTCGCGCGCCCGGCTTCCCACGTCCCGCACGCGTCGTGACGGAACAGCACGGCCACGATCGCGTCCGCGAGAAAGAGCGCCAGCGTCACGGCACAGGCTCCCAGGCCTCGACGGGATGCAGTTCGTACCAGTGATGACCGCGCTCGTCGTCGTACCGCCGGATCCCTCTGACGAGGACCCGCTGCCCCTTCGTCGGCGCGGGCAGCGGATGAATCCGCAGGATCTCGCACACGACAAATCGCCCCTGCGCGTCTGCGATCCGGAAGTGGATGTCGCCGTCGGCCTCGCGTGTGACCAGCGTCACGACGCCGGTGACGGCCACGTGCGTGTGATGCGTCGTCGCCATGGTCGCGACGGTCGCCGGGTGGTACGGACGCGAGATCGCGGCCGCAAGTAGGAGTGCGGTCAGCATGGGGGAATCCCTCCGTGTGCGCGGATCGGAACCGCGCGGTCGTCATACAGACACCGCGTCTCGAAGTCCTTCTGACAGGTGACCCGTAGGCGCTGGCCGAAGATCTGCTCGGTCCATGCCTCGATCAGGCGCCGCTGCTCGATGGCGCGCTTGAACGCCTGGAAGTCGAACGGCGCGCGCGGATCGTCGTCGTAGTTCCACGCGACGCGCGCGGTGAAGATCCGCACGTCGAGTCCTTCGGCGAGCCAGGCGCGCACGCGGTCCGCCATTGCGGGAATCAGCGGCCCGATCGCCGGGTACTCGTCACGGACCAACGTGTCGTCGAGATCGACGAGGATGTGTCCGCTCATGGCTTCTTGCCGAGGTACTGGAAGACGAGCGGCAGATACGTGTCGCCGATCCGTTGTGCCGCGCGATCGATGTGCGCCTTCAGATCGGCAATCGCGTCGAGGATGCGCTGGGTGTCGTCGGCCTGCCGCTTCTCGAGGGACGCGATCATGTCGGCGAGGTCCTGCGTGGTCGGACCAGCGATCGGCGGCGGCGGCAGTGGAGGTGGCGGCGATGGTGGCGACGGTGCCGGCGTGAACGCCACGTGTCCGACGTCACCGGCAGGCAGGATCACCGTGACGACGTTCGAGCGCTCGCGCACCGACGTCACGCCGTCGACACCGCGCGCATTGCCGGCGCTCACGAAGAACGCCATCTGATCGCCGACCTTCGGCGAGTAGTCGGCCATCGGTCCCCATCGCACGGCGTCGTACGCCCAATTGCGATGGAAGTCCGAGAGGATCGGCGCGCCGGTCGACGCGCGGCCCTGCCACATTTGCACGAAGCCGGCGCAGTGCCAGGCGTCCAGGTGCACGCAGGCCCAGACCGTGTACTGATAGTTGTCAGAGGGATTGCTCGGATTGCTGGCCCACTTCCACGCGTCCGGCAGGGGATGATCGAACGTGAACGACAGCCCGGCCGGCGTCGCCATGTCGATCGCCGTGATCGAAACGGAGACCGGCCAGTCGGCAATGTCGTGCGGCGACCTGTGAATCGTCGCGGCATGGAGGTCGATCGCGTCATCCGCACGCGCCGACCCGGCGCACGCCAACGCGATCATCACGATCAATCCGCTGAGTGCTCGCTGCATCGGTCGCGTCCCCTCACCGCCAAAAGAAAAAGGCTGCTTCCATCCCGCGGTGGACGCCCCCAAACCGGTCACCGCGAAACAGAGAGCAGCCTTTCTCTCTGGCAGCCCTTGGTCGATCGGCGGCGCTGGCTACGCGCGCGAGCGGGTCATGAGGCCGCCCGTGTGCCGATCGTTCAGGTTCGTGTTAGCTCGTGATGTCCTCTCCCGTACGAATCATCTCCGCCAGCTCGGTGGCGCGGCCCTTCACCTGGCGCGCCCAGAGCGAGTCGAGCATCGCGGCCGCCGCCGCGTCGTAATTGCCGCGCGCGAGCGCGGCGATCATGTCCCTGAACTCGAGCAGCTTGGCGGGACCCATGAACGCCATGTCGATGAGTGCCCGCTGCCGGACGGCGTCCAGCGACCCGAACCAGCCGAACTGGTCCGCCAACGCGTTGAACGTCCGCGCGATGTCTTCGTCGAGCAGATCGTCAGCCGTCGTCGCCGAGATTCCGACGTCGGTCAGGTTCCGGCCGTAGCCGATGGTGACCTTCCCGACCGTATCGACGTAGGCTCGTAAGCGCAGGCCTTCATGACGGGCCAGGAGCGCCTTGAGCCGCTGCATGTCGTCGGTCGTCATCGGCGCTCCTGGCTCTCGATCGCTCTCGCCAGCCGGTGCAGTGCCTTCTCGTTCGCTTCGGCGGCTGACGCGGCGACGTTCAACGCGGTCGTGGTCTTCTCCACCATCGCCGCGAGCACGGCAATGCGATCGTCGTCGCGCACTTGGAGCCGCATCGCATCACGGCGGATGCTCCACAACAGCACGAGCACCACCGCCAACAGCCCGCCCTGCGTGATCGCGTAGCGCACCAAGTCTGGCTCCGCACTGGTGGCGTCAAGCGCGGCGGCGATCAGCATCGTCGTAGCGGTCATCGTTCGGAGCATCCCTGGTCCCCAGATGGTCACCGTCACGTTCGCACCACGGTCGCGTGCGTCACTTGGCGGTCGGCTTCGGCGCAGCCGGCACGCGGCTGCCACACTTTGGTCACGTCTTGCGAATGATGATCTTCATGTGCATCGTTACCACTACGACGTCGGCGGAACATACAGTCGATAAAACACCACGATCCGAATCGCGCCGGCACCGGGCGTGCCGGTGGTGGTCACGCGCACTTTCGCGGCGCTGGTCTGCTTGGGTCCGGCGGCGCCCGTCTGATCGATGTGCGCCAAACCGACGACCGTCGATCCGGCGGTCAGGTTCGTCTGCGCCGTACAAAACCGTGCCGCCGTGGTCGCGTCGCCGAGCTCCCAATTCGTCGCCGTCGTAATCGTGGTGGTCACATAGGCGGTGACCGCCTCGATATAGGCGTTCGCGGGCAGCAGCGTGCCGACGGTGTCGGTCGTCGCTCCGACGGTCGAGAGCGTGAGGAGCTCCTGGTTGACGCCGTGCTCCGTATACCCGCCGTTGGCGTCGTACATCCGCCGTCGGCCGTCGTTGGTGATGATCTTGTTGAGCGCGGTCGCCACAAACGTTTCTCCCTAGCTCTGCACGTAGATGTCCCAGTACGCGCGCGCGAACGCCATGTACCCGGCCGCCGGCGTGCCGCCGATCGTCACGACTGGCTTGAAGAGGTTCACGCCCGTCGGCAGCGTGACCGACACGATTTGGTACTGGTTGGTCCCGCTGAAGTCGGTGTTCGTGGCCGAACAGGTCGCCTGACCGCTGATCGTCGCCACAGTCGTCACCGTCGTGATCGTGGTGCCGTACAGGATCTTCGGCGTCACGGTGATGCCCACATTCGTGACGCGCAGCAGGAACCGGCACTGCGCGACGAACGTCGCGCCGTTGGTGTCGCTGAATGTGCTCAGTTGGTTGTTGGTGTTGTCGACGACGAACGGCGTCCAATTCAGGACATCCGCATCGCCCGTGGCGCTGCCGTCGAGACCGACCGCCTCCGACCCGCCGCCGTATACGTTCCGGCAGAGCGTGGTCAACATCAGGAGGTCCAGGTCGTCTTTCAGCGGCTGGACGTGTGGCGTCAACTTGAACAGGTCGCCCGAGACGAAGGCCCCACCCCCACCACCGCCGGCGAGGCGCTTCAATACGCGGCTCATACGATCACCACCGGCGCAAGGCTCGCCGAGTCCGTCACCTGCGGCGCCGTCAAGGAGTTATCGGTCACGAGGAACTGTTGCGCGGCGGTCACCAGCGTGCCCATGCCGGATCCGCCGCCGACGTCGAGGCAGGTCAGCGTGACCAGGTGCGTGTCCACGTTGAGGCTCTTTTTGATGATCCAGAGTGGTTGCGAGGCGTAGCCCACGCTGCCGGGTCCCATCGGCGACGTGAACTGAATCCCGGACCCGAGCGGATAGTCGAGGAGACCGACGTCGCCGACGAATGTGACGTAGACGGGACCGTCCTGGGCGTAGGCCAGCCGGTCTTTCAGGACGTTCGTGAATTGGTTCGTGTTGGCGGTCAACTGCCCATCGATGACGCCGCTCTTCTTCTGAATACCCTTGTTGTGCAGGACGCCGGCCGACGACGTGACCGTCAGCAAGGGATTGCGGTAGCGCTGCGCGTCCGGGTCGTAGTCGTACTGGCCCTGCACGACGTTCTCGGTTTCGGCTTGCGGATTCGTGCGGATCACGGGGCCGAAGACGCGGGAGACGTGTTCGACGCGCGGCCACGTCGTCGGGTCCTGTGTCGTGTCGAACAGCGACACGAACACCTGCCCGTGCTCGTTGACGCCGGTGCGGCACCACGCCGCGCTGTTCCAGAGCGCCATGACGTCGCGGATCGCCGGGGACGACGTGCCGCCGCCGAAGTACGCATTGACTTGATAGCCGCGTCCGCCGATCTTGTTCACGCTGATCGTCTGCGCCGTGACGAACGACGATCCCCGCACGATCGCGGTGCCGTCGCTGAAGGTCGCGCCGATGGTCACGAGATCGGCCGCCGTCTGCGGCCAGTAGCCGGGGCCGCCGGTCGCCAGGCCGATCGACGGGCGCTTCGTCTTCGTGATGACGCAGTTGGTGAGCCACCAGTTGTACGCGGTGAAATAGTCGGTAATCGGCAGCCCGGTGCCGTCGCCCTTGTCTTCGACGCCGATCACGTTCGCGGCCAGCGTGACGGCGCCGCGGAGCGCTTGATTGAGCAGCGGTCCACGCACCCAGATCCACGTGCCCCGATAGATGTCGCCGGTATCGGCGTCCTGAAAGTCTTCATAGGGCGTCGGCCGGATGTAACCCGGCCAGCCCGGCACCATCACGTCCACGCCGTTACGCGTGTTCAGGTTGATCGACGCGCGGCCGCTCGGCGTGCCGATGATCCAGTCCGCGCCCACCGTCGTGCCGACCACCGTGTTGAACGTCACGTCGGCGGTCGTCACGGTGCCGTTCACCGTCACCTGAGACGCGCCGACGTTCACGGCCGTGATGCTGAACGTTTTGATGCCCGTGGAGGCGTAGACGGTGATCTGGGCGCCCACCGCGACGGAGGCGAGATTCGGACTGCCCCCGAGCGTGAGCGTCGAGTTCGGGCTGGCCGCGTCAGTCGTGAGATTGCCGATGCCGTAGAGGCTGCTGCCGAGATCCGATCCGTACAGCGCGAGGATCTTGTAGCAGGCGTACAGGCACAGGAAGAACATCCCCCACGGCTCGCCAGTGCCGTTGGCACCCGTCGGCAGCGCGTCCTGCCCCAGGTAGATGAGCGGGCAGAGTCCTTTAGACGCGGGCGCGCCGGTCACGGGATCGACGGCGCATTGATCGCTCTTCTCGCCGATGATGACCGGCATGTACTTGTTGTAGACGTCGACCGGCGGGTTGAACACGCCGCTGACGTTGACGCTGGGCACATTGCCGGTCGACTGGGCCAGCGGCGATCCCGCCATACCGTCCACGCCGTCGCACCAGCTGCCAATCTGGACGAAGAAGTCCTCCCACGGATTCGGCACCCCGGGCGAGGTGTTGAACCCGTCGTACGTCGTGTTGTCGTGCGTGAAGACACGGCAGTGCTGTCCGCTCGTCGACGACCCATCGAGGTTCTTCCCCGTGAGCGGATTGAACAGCGGGTTGTCGAACAGGTAGATCCGGTACGTGACGGCCGTGTTGCCGACCTGGACGCTGCCCCAGTTCACGCGGATGCCGAACGTCGGGTCGAAGGGAACGTTCCCCATCGTGGGCGAGCGGTTGCTCTCGATGCCGTTCACGACGGTCGTGATGCACGCGTGCAACGGGTTCGTCAGCGCGCCACAGGACCCGTTCCAGGTCGGGCCGCCCGTTTGGGACTGCTGCGTCACCACCAGTCCGTTCGTCACGGCCGGGCCACCATTCGAGGCGGCGGCCAGGCGCGGAAACTTGTAGAGCGGGAACGTTTGATCCGGCCCGAACGCGCCGCCGTCACAGAACAACGGATCGGTGCCCCTGAACTCGAATTCGACGGACGAGCCCCTGCTCGAGCCGTAGCTGTCGTCTTGCAGCAGCGTGCGCGAGACGGCGCGCGGCGTCGCGCCCGCGGCGCGGCCGACACTCGACACCGCGTACACCGCCATCTCATCCCGCTGAAAAAATTTCGTGGAGGCATTCGACAGCCGCGTGCCGATGGGACGATCCGGCACGTCGGACCCATGCAGATCGACGGTCGACGCTTCCATGTGGCCCTGGGCGTCACTCAGCGCGTGCTCGATCATCCCAAACGACTGCAGTCGCCCCTCCTTGCGGAGCGCGTCGTCGAGTTCGATGAGGCCGTAGCGCAGCGTCTCAGTCTTCGCCATCTCAGTAGTCCGTGTGGATCATTTCGAGCCAGGTGTACACGGCGCGCTTCCCGGTCAACGTATCGCCGTCTGAGGGATCGGTGGCGATCGGCACCACGCCGGACGGTCCGGTATAGGTGGTGCAGAACCCGACGCCGCCCTTGCTGGTCCCAGACGACGACGGCGGGCTCGTGATCACGGACGACGACGGCGGCGGCGAGCAGCAGGTGCCGGGAATCGACGGCGGCGTTTGCGGCTCCGTCGCCGGCGCGAGGATCGCCTTGCGCGCCGCCAAGAACGGGCACGATGTGGAGGATCCGAATCGCGAGGGCGTCGCCGTCGCGGCGCCCTGATACACGCCACCTTCGAACGTCGCAATGTCGAAGGACGCCTGCTCTGAAAAGTCCGAGAACTTGATCTTCTTGAACCGCGAGAATCCGGTCGGCAGGTGCAACCACAACCAGAACACGGTCGCATCGCTCGAGTCGTACGTCAGTCGGCTCTTCACCCCTCCCGTCGCGTTGGCGTAGGACGTCGAATTGAGTAGCGTGCCGGCCGACGAGTACCGCACGACCGTGGTGTCTTTGGTCGTCGTGAACTTGTCGTAGACGGTGACAATCGAGCCGTCGTTCATCACCAGCAGATCGGAGGGCGCGACGTGTGAGGCCACGCCCGTCGTCAGATCCGTCAGGAACACGCTATTGACGAGGTCCCAGACCTTGATCGTCGGACTCGACGTGCCGCCCTGCCCGGTGACGTACAGCTTCGTTTCGTCCAGCGACGGGGCGATCCCGACAATCGTCGACGACGTGAGCGTCCAGGTCTGCTCGAGGACACCGGCGCTCGTGTACCGCTTCACGAGCCCGTTCACCGTGCCCGTCGCGCCGACGTAAAACTTGTTCGACTGGTTGCTGCGAATGGAGGGATTGCCGCTGGTCGGGTAGAACGCGATCGTCGCGAGTTGCGTGAGCGCGCTCGAGTAGAGGACCAGCTGCCCGTTGTTGACGTCCTCGACCAGGAACGTGCCGTCCGTGAGGACGTCGCCACCTTCACCCGCCGGGAACCCGTTGATCGTGCGCAGGACGGTCCCGTCGGTGCGGCTCAGAATCGCGGCGGCGAATCCAGACGTGTCGTCTGGAATCAGGAACGACCCGATCGGCGCCGTGGTGACGGGCGCCGTCTGCACGTTGATGGTCAGGTTCGCGGGCGAGGGATTCCCGCCGTTCGGCGTGATCTGGAGGTAGTAGACCTGCCCCGCGGTGACCGGAAACTGCAGCGGGACGTTCGTGCCCGCGATGCCGAGGTACCAGCTCTGGGTCTGGTCGAACACCTGCGTCGTCGGTTGATAGACGCTCAGATCGCCGAAGCACCACACGCCCACGACCGTCGTCGCCGGTGCGGTGAACTGGTAGTACACCCGGTAGGTCGTGCCGGCGAAGTCGACCTGCTGGGTCGCATTCAGCGGGAAGCTGCTACCGAGGTTGATCGCCGTGGCGAATGAGGTGTTCGTCGGCGCGGGCATTAGAGCAGCGGAATGCCTTTCGCGAGTTCACGCAGCGCAATCGGGATCGTGTACGCCGTCGGCGACACCCGGTGCTCGCGATACGGACTCATCGCGTAGCAGAGGAGTGCCCTGTTGATCGTCGTGTCGCGCACAAAGACCGACGGCAGCGACGCACCATGCGACCCGTCGATCCAGGTCGCCACGGCCGCCCGGTCGGTCTCGCTCGTCACCTCCGTCGAGGCCGACAGCGTCTGCTGACGGCTCTGCAGGTCGAGGACGAACTCAACGAGATACTCGTTGGGTTTCGAGGCCTTCGCGTAGGTGCGATCGAGATCGGCGCCTTTCGCGAGGCTGAACGGGAGCGCTCGCCGCGGCCCGCTGATCCAGAGCGCCGAGCCCAGCGTGATGTTCTTCGAGTTCCCCGCGATCACGAAGTTCCAGACGCTCGACGTCCGCTGCCCCACCGACCACCCGAGTCCGCCATTCAGGTCCGACCGCGTGAGGTCGATCCAGGAGGTCTCCGGCCAATTTCCTGATCCGGGCGTGTTCAACGTGATCGGTTGGTTTAAT
Organism: uncultured Burkholderiales bacterium; assembly: GCA_964548555.1. Classification (GTDB taxonomy): domain Bacteria; phylum Actinomycetota; class Acidimicrobiia; order IMCC26256; family JAMXLJ01; genus JAMXLJ01. The sequence continues at coordinate 29,030 of CAZJSY010000016.1, read as the reverse complement.
CCGGCGCCGTTGGTGACCGTGAGCACGGCCGCGTCAAGGTTCGAGATCGGCACGACGACGAGATCGCCCTGGCGCGACCCGCCCAGCGTCGCGGTAATCGTCACCGTGGTCACGCCCCACTTGATGCGCCAATCCGGACGCAGGTAGGCGAGTTGCGTCACGCTGTAGGTCGTGAGCGGCGAGACCGTGGACGACCACACTGCGTCGAACAGGATGTAGTCGCTGTACGCCTGGTAGAGGCTCTGGATCGCCATCTACCGACCTCCGAGCGCCGCGCGCATCATGGTCAAGGCGCTGTTCTTGTTGAAGCGCACGTTGTGGATGACGGCCGTCGTGACGATCTTGCTATCCAGCGCGAGGTTGATTGTCAGGCTGCCCGCGTCCTCGGTCGGCGCGTCCGCATGAAACGGCATCGTCGGCAGCGAGGGGACAGCGAACGTCGGCGGTGCGTTCAGGTGCGTGAGCAGCTCGTCGCTGATCGGCTTCGGCAGCACGATCTCGCCTGGCGTGAGCATCGCCGGCACCGTGTCGGTGCCTCGGGGAATGAAGCCGCCCGCGTCGAGGTACTGCACGATGCTGGTCGGCGTGACGAGGCCGCCCTGATCGAAGTACTTGACAATGCCGGTCGTCGTGACCAATCCGCCCTCAGCCGCGAACGGCACTTGGCCGACGTCGGTGTTGAAGCGCACGTTCGCGTCGAAGGTGAGATTACCGAGCGCCTGACCCATCTTCTGCGCGGCGGTCTGCGCCGCGTTCGGCAGCTTGTTGGTGAGCACGTCGATCAGGTTCTGCAGCGTCTGCTGCAGCTTGTTCATGCCGTCCGCGAGCGGATCGCCCTGGTCGGCGAACTTCAGCTGCGACACATCGGTGATCTTCTTGCCAGTCGAATCGACCAGTTGTCCGGTGTCCAGCAGGTTCTGCACGAGCGGCTGCAGGGCCGTCGGGAGCGTGGAGCCGTACTTCAGGGCCTCGCTCACCAGGTCGGCGATCTTCTTCGACATGCCCTGCAGCACGCCGCCGACGTCGGCGCCGTTGTCTTTCAATTCGCCGAACACCTGCACGATCTTGTCGGCTTGCTCGGAGACCTTCGCTTGTTGAAACGCGGGGCCCAACGCATCGAGTGACACGCCGAACTGCTGCGCGTCGCTGATCATCTGGTCGAACGTCGGCTTCGCGGTGCCGAGCAATCCCTGGAGGCTCGTCTTCTCCTGATCGGTCAGTCCCGGCAACGTGAGGAGCTGCTGGAGCATCGGCGCCAACGCGGCGGGGAAATTCGATCCGACCGCCTTGGCGGCGTCGAGGATCGACTGCACGCCGTCGGCCGTCACCTTGGCATGGGCGCTGATGATGCCGTTGATTTGATCGATTTGCGTTTTGACGGCGGCTGAGCCCTCCTTCTCTGCGGCCCACAACGCCTGCAGATGCGCATTCACTTGATCGGCGGCCATGCCGGTATCGAGCAAGGCTTTCTGGATGCCCTGCCAGCCGCCCATCGAGGACTCGAATTGCGCCTCCGTCTGGCGACCGGCCAGTTCCGCTTTCGACGGCCCGCCGATGTTGAACAGCGCCGAGAGCGCCGGTCCGAGCAACGACCCGATGACGGGGAGCGACTTCAGCAGTCCGCCGACGATCCCGGATGCCTGTTCGCCCGTGCGCTCGTAAATCGATTCGCCGATGGAGTCGGAGATGTCCTGACCGAGATCCTTCCCGATCATCGATCCGGCCGCTTTCAACGCGCCGGAGACGCCGCCGCCGCCCGTCATGGCCCTTTCGATGAGGTGTGGGAACTGCGAGAAGACATCCTCGATCGCGGATCCGAGGTCGTGGATCCAGTCCGTGTCACCCGCGCTCCGCAGCTCCGTCAGCTTCTCCTCGAGCCCCTTCGTTTGCTGGGCGGCGTAGTCGGTATCCTCGCCGAGGTTTTCGAGCGCGCCGGAGATGCTCGGCAGCGTTTCCGAATAGAGCGTCTTCCCGTCCGGCTGCAGGCCCGTGAGTGCGCCGTGGAGATCTCCATACCGTGCGGCGACGAGCCCGAGGATCTGGAGATGGTCGCCGAAGGTTTTGGTCGTGGCCGCGACAACCGAGTCCTCGAACTTCATCTCCCGCTGGATGGCCTTGACCTGCTCGACGGTGAGGTCGTAGAACTTCGCGACCTTCTCGACGGCCATGCCGTGCGCGAGGTAGTACTGCGTCCCGGCCACAACGTCGGCGCTGATTCGGCTGATCGTGTCCATCGTGGACTCGCCGACGGAGTCGAACTCGGTCAGCAGGACGTTCCACGCCTTCTGGGCTTCGGCCGCTTTCTTCGCGGCTTCTTCGATCTTCTTGTGCTGCTCCTCGAGGTCTTTTTCGGCGAGCTTCACGCCGGTCACCACCGGCGTGATCATTCCGACGGTATGCGCCCAGGTCTGCCACGCGGCGAGCACCTTCTCGGGCGAGTGCGCCTTGTCGAACAGGTCGGCGAGCTTCTGCTTGGCCTCGCCGGTCGCGGCGCCCAGCTTCGCGAACTTGTCCGGCAGGCCAGCCGCTTCCAGACCGAGCAGCGCCAGGGCGGCATGGGCCGTGTCGGAGGCCTGCCCGAAGCCGGCCATCATCACCGACCACGCCTGCCCGTCGTCCGCGCCCTTCACGAACTGCTTGCCGACGTCGCGCGCGTGATCGGCGAGGAACTGCAGGATCGGGAGCAGATCTTTGCCGATGCCCAGCCAGACCTGCTCGAGTTCGAGCCGCAGGGCGCGGACCCGCATCTCGAATTCCTCAGCCGCCTTGGCGTCCTCGTCCGACCAGACGGCCCCGAGCTGCTTCGCCTGATCGGTGAGCTCGGCGAGCGGCTTCATCAGCAGCGGGAGCAGATCGCGGCCTTGGCGACCGAACAAATCCATCGCCGCCGCCGAGCGCTGGGCCGGGTCCTGGATGGATTGAATCGCGGTGGCAATCGCGAGGAACTGCTGGCTCGGCGCCAGGGCCTGGACGTCCTCGACCGACAGCCCGATCAACTGCATGCCGTCGGTGAATGTCTGCGTCCCGTTCGTCATGTTGCGCTGGAACATGACGATCGCGTTGCTGATCCGATCGATCGACCCGCCGGCGATCTCGGCGGCGCCTTTCAGTGCCGACACCGCCTCGACGCTGTCGCCCATCTTGAGCGCGGAGTCGTGGATCGACTCGCCGACTTCGGCGGCGTTCGACGCCGCCTCGTACGCGGCCGCACCGAACACGGCGACCACCGCGGCAGCCGCGGCCGCGGCGACCCCGACAGCGCCGAGCGCCGGGGTGAGATCGTCGGCGAGTCCAGAGACGAGCGACGAGACCGCTTCCTTCGGGTTCTCCCAGACGTCGGTGAGGGTGCCCTTGAGATCCGTGAAGGCCGAACCGACGCGGTTCGTGGACGGCAGCAGGTCGTCGAGCGCCTTCATGAACGCGGAGGTCTGCTCGGTGCCGGCGCCGGCGGTGCTCTTGATCTGCTCGCCCGCCTGTTGCGCGGCGGTCCCGGTCTCGGCAAACGCACGATTGGCGGTGGCGGCCACGGCGTCCGCCTGACTCGCGACCGTCGACAGGGCATCCCCCAGGGCCTTGACGGCCTGTTGACCTTCCGTCGAGTCGCCGCGAATCGTGAGCTTCAGCTCGTCAGCCATGGCGTCGTTTACAGGCGTCTCACCAGTGCCTCGAGCAGAGCCGCGAAATAACCGCCTCGGTCGTCTGCGGCGACATCGCTGATCCGCTCCAGGTCCTCGTCATGGAACCGCTGCGCCATCGCGCAATCGAAATCCAGCGCGATCTCGTCGTCGTCAATCCGCAGCAACTGCGACGGCCGGATCCCGTACCGCCTCGCCGTCCGGTCCACCACGGTCGCCAGCGGACTCTCGGTCACGAAAGTCGGTCATATCCGCGACCTCTCGGCGCGGTTGTGTCGCGACGAGAATCGCGATCTTGGCGTGGAGTCCGAGCTCGCCGACATGGAGCGCGTCCGGGTCGTCGGGCGCCTCGTCGGCAATCACGCGGGGCTCAAGGCACGCGGCGCACACCCAGCGATCGAGGAAGGCGCTCGTCTGATCGATGTCTTCGTCGCGCGTGTCCACCGACCCGCCGCCCTTGATCTGATCTCGCAGTGCCGCGACCGAGGCCAGCATGGTCGGATTGATCAAGCGCTTGAAGGTGAGCGTCGGCAGGTCCGGTCGACAGCACCGAAACTGAAACGTCGTGCCCGGGATGTCGACGAGCACGGGTCCGCTGACAACCGATCGAAACTGATCGGCGGACGGGATTTCTTTCATGACGCTGGACCCTCACACAGTCCGGATGATCCAAAAACGCCTCGACGGTGGTCCGGTTGCCACCGTCGAGGCCTACGCAGCTCCGATCCCGCGGTGTGAGCACGAGATCGCCCGGCCGCGCGCGGGCTGCTCTGCGCGCTATCCGCGCGCCAGCGGGACGACTACTTCTCGATGTAGAACTGCGCGACCGCGTCGCCCGGGGTCCGCGTCGTGTCGGCAATCCCGGTCAACTCCACCGCGTAGGTGCCCTTCTTCGTGCGCGAGAAGACGTAGTTCAGTCCCTTCGAGGCATACGCGAGGTACATCATGCCGATGATGTACTTCGACGTATTGACGCGCTGACGGGCGCTGAAGAACACGGTCTGCGTCTTCACCGCGAAGGCACCCGTGCCCGCGCCGATGTAAAACGCGTCCTTCGTGCCGTCGCTGAACTGCCCCGTGTTGTCGAGCGCGGCCTGCAGCGCGATGACCGTCGACTCCTGCGCCGTGAACGTCAGCTTGCAGGCCTCGAGCGTCAGGAACACGCCGATCGGCGCGTAGTACTGCTCGGCCTGAATCTCGGTCTTCTTGGGTTCGTACATGAAGACCGTGTCGTTCTCGGTCAGGCCCGCTTCCGTCCCATCCGCCGGGACGCCGGCGGTGTGGCCGATCCAGTTCGGTGGCGTGCCGCTCGTGGGCGCGGTCGACCCGAGAAAGATCCGCGCCGGACCGACCATGATTTTGTTCGGCTGAAACGACATGCGCTACTCCTCGTCGGCCGCAGGGGCCGGTTCCGCAATCACCGCTGGCGGGTCCGGCGGTGTCTCTTCCACCACGCCCGGATCGAGAAAACACGCCACGGTCGGATCGGCCGCGACGTGCGCGGGCAACTCCACGACCGTGCCGCCGGGCACGAGGGTGCTGTCTTTCGGAAGCGAGCACCCGACGCGCACGCGATAGGACGGCATCGCGATCAGCCTCCCAGCGCGAACGTGAACACGCCGACGGTCACGCTGGTGACCGCCGAATACGTGATCTGCGCGAGATTGTTGCTGTCCTTGAACCGGGCGACGGTGGACGCCATGATGAGGGCGATCTTGCCGGCCGCGACGCTCTGCACGAGGTCGTGGGCGGCGTTGACAATGTTCCAGCCGTCCGGGACGCCGGCGCCGCCCGCGCCGACGGTGGTCGAGATCGTGACGGTCACGGGGCTCGCGCTCGCGTTGTTGACGACGAGGACCTCGCGACCCTGCATCACCCAGGCATCACCGCCTGACGTCGCAGCGGCCAACGCGCCGACCAGATCGGCGAGTGCGGAGTTCGGACCGACCTTCTGAATCGTCAGCGTGGCCGAAGTGGGTGCAGGCATCGCTCGGTGCTCCTACAGCGCGTATGTCCGGACGCGCAGAATCGTCTGACTGCCTTTGACGAAGGGTCCGTCGCGCCCTGGGAGCAACGGCCCGTATTCCTCTGTGACGACTTCGACCGGCGCACTCGCAATCGCCTCGAGCCCCGCGTTCCAGCACACATCGCGCGTGGCGCGGACCAACCGCTCGAGCTGCGTCGTGATCGTCAGTTCGTCATCGCCGATCTGCGTCCAGTAGACCCCGATCTCGTGCGTCGCGCTCTTCGCTTCCTGGTCGGCCGGGTCGTACTCGGTCTTGTGGCCGATGACCTCACAAACCGGATACCCCTGCCCGTTCTTCACCTGCTTGCTGCCCTCGTAGACCGAGGCGGCAATCGGCGTCGCGACGGCGCTGCCTTTCTCCGCATCGACGGCCGCGAGCGCGGCGGCAAAGGTCGACGCAAGAATCAGCTGCGCAATCTGGTGTTTCGCGTCCTCGATGTCGCCCGACACCATGGCCTACGCGGCGGCGCCGTCGGCGACGTAGCGCTTCCACGCCTGCTGCACGTACTGCTGCATCGACCGACCGACCACGCGCATGAACGCCTCGTTCACCCGGAGCGGCGGGCGCTGCGGCATCCGCCGCGTGCCGCGCTGGTGATACATCGCGTACGGCAGGTCGGTGCCGATCTCCAGGCTGTCGCTCGTCGCCCGAAAGATGGCATGCTCCGCCGTCGATGACGTGAGCGCCGCCTTCAACGCCCCACTGCGCACGAGCATGCCGGCACCGGGGTAGTGCGCCGACTTCCATTTCGCGTACCCGGAGGCGAGCGGAGCCCATCGGTCCCCGCTGTTGCCGCCCTCGAGCACAAAGTCGGTCAGAACTTCGCGATAGAAGAACGGCGCGAACGTGTCGGTCCAGAACGGCCGCCAATCGGCGATCGCCGCGCGCAGCCGGCTCAGGCCGACCGAGTAGGACGGCAAGCCCGGCAGCGACACGGTCATGACCAACGCGGGTCCAGCCATCGTCAGAACACCTGCGACTGCGACGGTCGCGAGTTGCCGATGTTGTCGTCGTCGTTCGACTCGTCGTCGGGATACGACAGCACGTTGCTGTCAGTGATCTGGCTCGCCACTTTCTCAACGAAGTCGGGATTCCTCGGCGCATCCGGCAGGATGAAGGGATCCGTCGGATCCACGAGCATCTCGAGCCACTCTTCGAACTTCTTCGTCCAGACGCTCTTCGTGCCCGCGAGCTCCGGCGTGGCGGCGGTCTGCCGCGCTTCCTGCGCCCGCCCGGCCGCGCCCCACGCGTTCAAGTCCCGCAGCAGCTGCAACGCCAACGGCCCCGCCACGACCGGAACCTGGTAGATCGTCCCGATGTTGGCGTCGATCAGCGTCGCGACTGCGGCGATCAGGGCCTGCACTTGCGTGTCGCTCGGCTTCGAGAGCGGCGTGAACGGCTGCTGCACCACGAGGTTGTTCACGTCCTCGAGCGTGCAGTAGTGGTCAACCGTCGGCATCGCTACGCCCTGCTCCTCTTCGTCCGCTTCGTCGTGTGTCTCGTCACGTGCACCGGGTGATGCGCTTTCACTGGTCTCGCATGGTGTGTTGCCGTCTGCGTCTTCAGCGGCCGCGCATGCGACCAGGCCATCGCGCTACGCCCTGGCCGTCATCGGCGTCGCCGCCACGCTAAACGTGAAGGCCGGCGTCGCGCCCCCAATGACCCACTTGACCGACCACAGCAACCCGTGCGGCCCCTGCGCCACGCCGGCCGCGAGCGCGGCGTCCTGTGGGGCGGCCAGCGGCGTGGTCGACGCGATCAGGCCCTGCCACCGCGCGAGAAACTTCTTCGCGCCGCCGTTCCCGAGTACCTGTGTGAAGTGGATGACGTCGTCCCAGGTCGTGCCCCCGTCGACGCTGCCCTGCACGTACACGTCTAACGTGTCCCCCACGGCAGCAGCCGCAGCGGTGACGTTGAGCAAGACTTCCGCGGCGACGGTGCCGCCATGCAGACCGACCGCGGAGCTTCGGGAGTTCCCGCTGGCCGTGACGGCCTGAGACGCAACCAGAATCACAACCGGAGCCTCGGCTACTGCTTGATGATCGAGTACGCGATGAACGCTTTCGCCGTGCCCGTGCCGGTCGTGAAGGCCGCGGTGGCGTTCGTGATGTCCACGCCTGTCGCCGTCGGCACGGTCGTGCCGTTCGAGGCCGATGGCGATCCGAGCAGCGTCAGCGACGTGCCCGCGCCGGCGTTGATGACCGTCGCCGGGATGCTGCCGCTGTGCACGGCGGTCGCTCCGCCGTGATACACGAAGCTCACGGCCCCGCCGCCGGCATACTGCGTCGTGGTCGTCACCATCTCGAAGAGGATCGAGTAGACAATCACGCAGTAGCCCGCCGGCGGGGCCGCGATCAGCGTCACCGGCGCGCCGTTCATCGCGAGAATGTTCGCGGAGGTCACCGCATACGGCACCGGTTCGAGCGGCGACCACACGGGCGCGGCTTCCGTGCCGACGTTGAACCAGACGAATCCGGTCGACGCGTCGTAGTACGTGGAGCCGTTTTCGGCGAAGCCGGCGCCGGTGCCGCTCGACCCGTTCGACGGGTTGCCGGTGCCGGTGAAATCGTAGATGGCGCCCTTGCCGGCGACGCCGCTCATCATCGCGAAGCGACGCGCCTTCTGGACGGCTTCGTTACCTGCTACACCCATCGGCGGACTCCTTCAGCCCCGCGCGGTTACGCGCGGCTGGCCTTCGTCTGATCCAGGTAGAGCGGGGCGCGCACGTTCTCGGCCTGCTCGTCGCGTGCGTCCGCAGCGTCCTCGTCCGCGATGATGGCCGCCCGCCAGGCGGCCTCGCGTTGCTCGTACTCTTCGGGCAATTCTCCGGGGCGGCGGGGTTCCATCACCGGACGCCGCTCGACTCTCGGTTCGTGCCGACGCGTGTGATGCGCGGCCGCGCTCGACGCGTCCGCGAACTGCGCGCCGCAGGTCCCGCACGTCTCAAGCCGGACGTCCGGGTGCAACGCCTCGACATACCCGAGTCGCACAAGGCCGTCGTCGTTCCGGAGACCGGTCAACTCGAAGACCTGGTTGCGGTCCATGGTCCGCCCGCCGTAGGTGAACTCTCCGCCTTGGCAGCGTCGGACGATGACCTTGGTCCCCGGCGGCAGCGTCGTCGCCTCGCGGCGGCCAACGCCCTCGCGTGTGTCGCTCTTGGCGATGATGCCGGCCGCGATGGCCTGATCCACCTTCCGGACCGCCTGCTCGAGCGTGAGGCTGGCGTCGGCCAGCATGACGCCCTGGACCTGGGCCCGGATCATCGGGTCGAGATGTTTCGTGAGCGCGATCGGCGAGCTGGATTCGCTCGTGGTCTCGGGCTCCGTCTTCGGCTTCGCCATGACCGGTGTCGTCTGCCTTGTCTGCGCGAGGGCGCTCACACCGCCCCGCGCCAGTGATCCGAAATCAGGCCGTGAGCGAGGCCATGTAGAAGCCGGCGTTCTGCGCCACCTTCGCCTGCGTGAAGTAGCTGTTGCCCTCGATGATGTCGACCTCGCGCTCCTCGTCGCGCATGCGCTTGATGTACTGGATGGCGCTCGACACGCGGCTCCAGACGAACGTGTAGCCGGCCGACGGGGTCAGGAGGCTCGGGCCCGCCGGGACGTAGAGCGCGAGCAGCGCCTTGCCCCAGATGCGCGAGTAGGTGACGCTCGACTCCGCCGTGCCTTCCGCGGACGTCGTGTAGATGCCGCGGCCGATCAGGAACTTCGGCACCTCGAACAGGCTCGCGATCAGGTCCGGCGTGAGCTGGCCCTTCTGCGTGTACTTGATCGTGTCGATGAGGTCCGGATGCCACTTCAGCTTCACGTAGGACTGCTTGCCGATCGCCATGACGTTCGGCTCGCGGGCGATCAGGCCCTCGATCGCGTCGAGGTAGGTGGCGACGTCCACGAGCGGCTGGCTGCCGCCGTAGTCGTTCCACTGCGTGAAGTCGGTGCCGCCGGTCGGATCGCCGTTGCCGGCCCCGTTGATCTGCGCCCAGACACCCGTCGTGAAGAACGCCGATCCGAACGCGACTTCACGCCGCATTTGCAGCTTGTCGGTGACGAAGATCGCGCCGTCCCGGTCCATGCTGAACGGGTCGTCGGCGTTGTCGCGGACCTCGTCCGGAATTTCGAACCGGAACGAGTAGCGCGGGCAGAAGTAGGTCGCCGTCGTGTCGACGGTGAACCCGCTGCCTTCCGACTTCTGACCGCCGACCCGCAACCGCGCCAGATCCCGGAACCAGTAGCTCTGGGGGTACTTCGGGATGATGTCGGACTGCTTCTTGACCGGCACGATCGGAAACAGCTGATCGGCGATGTAGACCGCGTTGCGGTACGCGATCGACAGGTTCGTCAGTAGCTGGTTGACGTGCAGGTCGCGCGCGCTCGGCGCGAGCATCGGCATCGCGAAGAGCACGGGCACGCCATGCGTCACCGCGTGCGGATGGACGAGGGACGACGCCAGCAGGCCGGCGACGACCGCGAGCAACGACAGAATCGACAGAGCAAACTTCATGGTCCAGGTCTCCTCGTGCCTGTTGTCGTCGCCGCTTAGCCGGCGAGCGTTCTGAAGACCGCGTTCGGCGTGAGCAGGACGCGGATGACGGTGCCCTGCGCCGACGATGCGTCGCGCGCCACGCCGGCGACGTTGTAGTCGGCCGTCGCTTTCTTCACCATGCGGCCGTTCGCATCGGGACCGACGAGATCGCCGACCGCGATCGCCGTGCCCGACCCGTCGGAGACGGCGGTCGCCTGGCCGAGGTACTGCACCTCGGCCACCTGCCCCGACTGCGGGTCGTTCAGCAACACGCCGGCGAACCGGTCGGTCGCGGCGGCGATGAGGTCGACGGTGTCACCGTTGGTGACGAACTTGACGCAGAACCCCTGCTTGGCGCTCAGGTCGCTGTTCGCTTTGGCGTCGAAGCCGAAAAGAAATCTGCCGGTGCTCATGTGCGTGCTCCTGCGCTACGTGGAACGGCGCTACTCGGTGACGGCGCGATGGCCGTTCAGCATCAGCACGGACGCGTCGTTCGCCCGGCGATACAGCTCGGGGTTCTCGCGCGCGACGAGCCCCAGGGCCTCCGGCTCGGAGAGCTTCGGATCGGCCTTCATCTTCGCGGCCGCGAGCGCGAACATCTGCTCTTCCGGATCGCCGCCGGCTTCGCCCGTGCCTTCCGGGTCGTTCCCGTGCACGGCGCGCAGCTTCACGACGACCTTGGCGTGGTCGGCGCACCAGTCCTCGAACAGATCCCAGACCTTCTCGTCGCCGGTCTTGCTGGCATCGATGTCACGCTGTGCGAGCTTCAGCGCGCGCTCCTTCTCGGCGGGCGTCGCCTTGCCGATCGACACGAGCTTGTCGAACCGGGCCTCGGCCTGGTCGCGGAGTCGGAGCTTGCGGTCGGTCTCGCGCCCGTTGCGAAGCTCGAGGATCGTCGCGTTCTGCTCGTCGACCCGCTGACGGAGCGAGAGGAACTCCTGGTCGTCGGCGCGGAGGTTCTTCTTGGCGGCATCCATGGCGTCGTCCTTGGCCTTCTTCAGGGCGGCGGCGTGATCCGCCTTCATCGACTTGACGTAGTCGGATCCGTCGATCTCGTCTTCGTCCACTTCGACCGGGTTGCCCTTGACGTCTGTCATCTTGAAAGTCTTCTTCGCCATCGACAGATCTCCTGCCGGCTCGACGGGCCGGTTGACGTGGACGGAGCGCGCGCTGGCGCTGGCCAACTGAATCGCGAGGTCGCCGTCGGCGCAGAGCGTGAGCGGCGCCATGCCCTCGAGGAACGGATGATTGGTAATCGCGGCCGCCAGCAGCGTCGTGCCGATCTTCTTGCCCTGCTTGTTGGTGTAATTCCGCGCGAAGGAGGGCGAGACGAACTGGTATTCCTTTTTGCTGATCGCGTCCGCCGCATCTGGCGTCCACTCGACCAGACCCCAGAGCTCGCCGCCGTTGTTGCGGAGTTCAAGGTCGACGAACCAGCCGGCGGCTTTGCCGTCGCCCGGGCGTTGCGGGTCCATCGACAGATGGTCGTAGTCGACGGGCAATTTCGTGGGCGGCTGCGGCATCTTCTCCTTGAAGTTGCGCAGCATCTGTTCGAGATTGGCCTTGGTGATCGCAAACTCGCCGTAGCGCGAGCTGACGAACTCGCCGGTCTTCGCGACCTGAATCCACGACTGGCTGGCCGTGCCGCTCGCGGCGAGCGAGACGGTGCCGATCAGCGTCACGCCCCGGAGCGTTTCGATGTCGTCGTGGTGGTCTTCCGTCTTCCAGGCGTCCGGCAGCTGCGCCACGAAGGCGGCGCCTTTCCGCTTGGCGATTCGGATGATGTTTTTCTTCAGCTGATCGGACGAGTAGTTGTCAGGCCCTGCGCGTCCAATCGCATGCGCGGCGGCGGCGACGTCTTCCGGCTGGCGGATGGGAAAGCTCTGCCCCTTGCCGGCGAAGTCAGCGTCCGGCATGGCGTCGCGTTCGTCCTGCGACACGTCCCGAAGGTGCGCGTCTGCCACGAGCATGAATGGATGGAGGTCGCGCGACGGTGAGCGGCCGTCACGCTAGATGGCAGGATGGCGGGTGAAGCGCCGGAGCGGTAGAGGGTAGGCGAACCGGTGTCGCCTCGTGGCGTGCCGTGTCCGGATTGTCTACAGCCAAATGAGCCGAACGACCACCGTGGAGGCGGCATTCAGCACGAGGCTGGTGAACGACGAATCGAGCGCGACCACCGTGTAGTCCGTCTTGCTCAGCGGAACGCCGGTATCCGCGGCAACGCCCTTCAAGGTCACGAGCACCGACGACAGCGGCAGGATCATGACGGCGACGGGCGTAATGCCGGCGCCACTCGGCGGCGTGATCGTGTTGTTTCCGCTGCTCAGCGAGACCACCTGGATCTGCGCGGGGCTGGCGGCATTCGTCGTCGAGACGAACGTCTCGGAGAATTGAATGTCGCCCGACATGGTGACCTGGACCGAGCGCGTCGATGATACCGCCATGGTGACCTCCTACGCCTGCGGCCGTCCGTACCGGCGCGCTTCTGAAATCGGGATCCGAATCTGCCCACTCGAGCCGACGCGCATGACCATCAGCGCGCCCTTCGCGATGTCGCGCCGGATCGTGCGGTCGCTGACCTTCCAGTACGCGGCGAGTTCCTCGACGGTAACGAACGGCTCATCGTGCCGATCGAGATCGAGGATCCGGGTCATCGGCACATCCGAACCGCCGCGCGGATCACGCGCGCCAGCAGATAGACCACCGTCAGCGGCCAGAACAGGCCGACGACCGCCCAGTGCCACGGACGAACCGCCTGCACCTCGTACCCCGCATCCACAGCCGCCGCACGACACGCGACCGCCAGCATCAACACGAACCCCGCACACACCGGATACAGGACGACGCCGAGCGTCACGCGGACGCTCCCGGGTTGCCGGGCTGGATGATGACGTGCGATACCTGCAGCCCGACCTGGCCGGTCTGCGGGTCCTGGACCGCGCGCTCGATGACGAACGCTTTATGGCAGTCCGGGCAGATCGTCACCTGACCAAAGCCTTGGAGCAAGAGCGCGTGCTTCGATTCGCAGTTGCAGTTCAGCATCGCCGTCGGCCACCACGCGCGGATCGTGAACGGCTGGCCGATGATCGGTACATCGCGTCGAAACGGAATCGGTCCCGGTCCACTCACACTGAACCTCCCTTTAAGCCGCGTCGTTCTGCTGTTTCGTCAGGAAGAGCAGGACGCACCGGCAGCTATCTCTCCCGTCGCACTCAGGGTTCGGCGTGTCGACGATGTCACTGTCGCCGGCGTCCCACTCCGTGCCATCGAGGTCGTGGCAGTTGTCGCAGGTCGCTTCATCGAGGAGCGCGCTGTACACCACCGTTTCGATCACGTCGCTGAGGTCTGACGCTTCCGTCGCGCGGCCGAGTCCGAACGCTTCGTTGACCTCCTGGCCGGCCGCGCGCGCCAGCCCGCGGTCGAGCACGGCGTCATCGATCTCGTCGTTCAATTTCGACGCGAGGTCCGGGCCGCGGACGCCGGTGCGGCGAATACGAATGGCTGCGTCGAGCACGGTGGCCCTGAAGCTGTCATTCAGCTGGCGCGCCGTGGCCTGCGCGCTCGAGACGAGCGACGAAAGCTGCGCCTTCTTGTTCGCGGCGGCGCGCGCGGACGGATCGGTCGCCAGATGAAGCGGCGGCGTGTCCGTCGTGACCGCGGGCAGCAGTTCGAACGATCGCACGCGGCCATTCGGGAGCACGGTGAGGTCGAGCACCGTGCCCGGCGGCATCCGCGTTTGGTCTTCCGGTTGGCCCTGGAGCCAGTCCAGCGTCATCCGGAGGATCCAACTGTGGGAGAGCACGATCGTCGCGCCCGATTCCGTCACCGACGCCGCCAGGATCCGCGCCCGCGCGTGGTCGATCCGGTCGGTAAACGCGTGCCAACTCTCCCCGCCCTCCGGGGCATCGTCCGGATTGGCTTGCAGGCGCGAGATCTCTTTCTGCGCCTGGTCGATCGTCTGACCAGTCAACTCACCCAGATGCCACGGCGTCCATTCCGGATCGGTCACGATCGTGACGTCGGTCCGATCGTCCGCGATGAGGGCGGCCGTTTCCTGGGCGCGCTCGAGCGGCGAGCAGATGATCTTCAGCGGCGAGACGTCGCGAAACAGCTGCGCCAGCGCGTGGCCGGTGGCGCGCCCTGTCTCGTTGAGGCGAACCGACCCCGCGGAACTAATGCGCTCCGGTGGGCGATCATCGTCCGTCTCACCGTGCCGCACGACGAACAGATGGCGCGGCTGCGGGACATTCGCGAGCTCGACGCGGCCACCGTGTGCCGTGACCGGGGCCCCCTGCTTGTGGAGCTCGCTCCGGACCTGCAGCGCCCCGTATTTCGCCATGCGACCTTGGGCCGCGCGGATCGCCAGATACACGTCGTTGGCGAGCGGTATCGGCGTCCGGTCCGGCCGCAGGTCTGTAAAGGCGCCGGTCGAGGGATCCGCGTCGCGCTCCACCAGGTCACCGATCAGCCGGTCGCGCTGGGTTTTCCGGAGCGATCGCAGCCGGCCGATCAGCGCGTGCTTCTCGGCATCGAGGCGATCGGGAATTTCCCGGAAGTTCAGGATCTGCTCTTCGCAACGCGTCGGGGCGCGGCTGAAGGCACGCCCGTCGACGATGACCGGATCGCTCCGGAGGCCCAGCGGAAACCCGTCGTTGTTGCCGATGCGGGTATCGCTCCCCAGCGGCGGCGCGCCCATTGCGCCACCGGGCGGCGGTGGCGCTTTGATCGGCCCGAGCGGGCCTTCTGGCCATGGCGCCCGCAAACGTGGCTTAGCTGGCTTCTTCCGTGGCCCCCCGAAGCCGTATGCCGTCTGCGCCGCCGGCGACCGCTGCACGCCCCGTGTGTTCCCGAGCCCGCTCCTGGGCCGCTGATCCGGCGCGTTGATCGGGTCGACCATCGGGTCCAACTGGATCGACGTGGGCCCGACCTTCGGTTGACCGGCCGCGATGGGCGACGCGGGCCGCGGCACCGAGGTCGGCTCCGACCTCGGCGGCTGACTGGCCGCGCGCTCGAGCGGCGCCGCGACAACGCTGCCGCCGCTGTCGCCCTTCGGATCGGGGGTCGCGGGCTTGGCGGTCGCGATCTGCCCGCCCTTGCCGGTCTCGGTCGTCGGCACGCCGTGCGCGAGGCGAGAGGCGCCTGACGGCGAGACCGCTGGCGCACTGCGTGCGGGTCGGCTGCTGATCGCCGCGCCGGGCGTGCCGGGGCTCGCCGCCGTGCCGCTCGGATTCGGCGCTTCGACACCACCGCTGCCCGTCGGGGCACCGGTGTCCATGAGCCGCCGCGGCGGCGCGTTGTACTGCTCGCGCAGCCAGTCTTCCATCTCGTCGTCGGGCTGGATGAACCCGCGCGGATTGTTCTGGCTCGGCCCAAGGCGTTGCAGCGCGACCGCGAGCTGCTGGCCGTCCACGGCGTCGAGGCCGGAGACGCGCACGACCGGGTACTTGCGCCCGGTCATGTCGAAGTTCAGATCACACAGCGGCCGAACGAGCTGCTGGACAATTTCGCCGGCCGTGTCGTCGCCGATCGCTTGCAGCGAATCCTGGAAGATGTCGGCGAGCGTCTGGGTGTGCGTCAAGGCTCCCCGACGCTGCTCGTTGGCGGTGAGGAAGCCGGCGAGGATGTTGTTTGCAATCATCGTGTTGTGATGATTGACGGACTCAATCAGCCCGCCCGCCCCGCCCCGGCCGCCCGCCTCCGATCCCGGCGTGAGGATCGAGATCGTCACGCCGTACGGTTCGATCAGGTATCCGCGTTCGTGGGACCGCAGGCCACGGAGGATGCGCTTCAGTTCCGCGAGCTCGGCGTCCGTCGGCCGGTGGTTCTCAGCGATTGACGCCTTCGGGATGCCGACGCCGTAGCGATCGAGGCGTACGCTGTCGGTGTTGTACAGCTGCTGCTTTCGCCACCAGTGCTGGTACGCCGAGCGGAGGACGGAGTTATGCGTGGGAACGCACGCTTCTCCCGCAAGAAACAGATGCGACGGGCTGTCCACTTCGATGCAGACCGTCTCCTGAGGAGAGACGGCCTCGACGCTGACGATGTAATGGGCCGTTCTCCGATCGCGAGGAACGAAACGCCCGTTCTTGCGCGTCAGTCTGAAGGGCGGCGCGACCGGATTCCATTGCACCTCCCACGACGTCTGCTTGTGCTTGCGCCCATCAGCGAGGTGTCGCCGACGAACTCGACATGATTGGCCGAGCGACCGAACGATCTCGGCGCACCCACCGATGAGTTGATGGTTGCAGTTCGTAAACTGCACCGCGCCGTTGCTGTTGATCGTGCCGTCGCTGTCAAGGAGGCCCGCCAAGAGCGCACGCCGCTGGTCGATGCTCCCGCGCAGGTACGCCTCGGGAATGTGTTTGTTACCGATCAGGCCGAGTGCCCTGAGTTGCGAGGCGAGACCGTAAATCTGCACCTCGCGACCGTTTCCACCTTTCGCGCCGTTGCCCCTCACACTCGTGCGATAGCCGTACAACTCAATGAGCGAGACCATCTCCGCCACGTCATCGCGGTGTGTCGTGATCACGCCGCCGTCCGTTCTGCCGTCCCCTAACCACAGACCAAGGATGTACGGGGGGATGAGCACGTGCTGCTTCGGATACCGCAGCGGTTGCGCCCACTCAACGACGTGGTTGCTGGTCCCCTGGCTCGTTTTCGTCGACTCGGCGATCTCCTTTGTGGATCGCACGGTGGGCTTGTGCCCGTATTGTCGCTCGCGCAACGTCATCGTGGCCCACAGGTGCTGCTCGTCGGCGACGATAGACGTCCCATCCGCGAATGTCACGCGGTAGCAGGGTCGATTCCGCCAGACTGGCGATTTGGCGACCACGTGGCGAATGTCGCCACGCTCATCGAATACGCGATCGCCTGGCTGCAACACGCCCATCGTGCGCCAGCCATCGGGCGTGGGAATCGGCGTGTCCAATGCCAGAGCCCGCCCGAAGTAGTTGTCGCCCTCGCGGTCCTGGACGAAGACGGCCGCATACATCGCCGGGATCGTGAGGTACTGAAAGGCGCCGCCCTTGGGCGCAAACTGCACGACCGCTTCCAGCGCGCCCGTTTCCGGATCGATGATCCATCGGAAGATCGTTCGTGGCAGCCGGGGGGCCAAGCGGTGGTAGCGGATCTCGCCGAGCTCACCGATGGTGAAGATCTTCTCGAGAATCGACACCCCGAAATCGAGCTTCAGGAGGATGTGATTCAGGACGAAGTTCCACGGCTGCGCCATGGCGTCATCGTCGAAGAGCGCCGACGCGCAGAAGTCCGCGATCGCCTGGTCCTGCGGGTCCTTCGATCCGTCCGGCGGATCGATGTCCCAGGTGGACGACTGGAGCGGCAGTTTCAGCACGCGCATGGTCGCGTTGACCTGCGCGTCGCCGCGGCGCATCTCGTCATACACGAGCAGCGCCTTCGCCCCGTCCAGTTTCGGGTTGTAGTCTTCGCCGGAGATGAACCCGCCGAAGATTGGCGTGCCGGTCGCGCCGTATTCGGCGCCGGGCCGCGGCATGTCCTCGGTGAACGCGTGATCGGGCCGGAGCGGCAGCGCCGCGATCGCCGGCTCGTCGTCGCTGGCGAGAGACACGAGGTCTCGCCGGTCGCTGTTCGATCGGAGAATGCCGAGGCTGTCGTTGCCGGCGACGCGTCGCCAGAGGTTGGGCAGCGAGAGTGACTCGAACCAGCGGGAGCGGTCCGCCATCTACTGCTCGCCTCCGTGGACGTCCAGTTCAGCGACTGATTGCGCGATCGCGCTGAAGGCGTGCCACCGTCGCGGCATCGGTGTCACATCGTCTTCGGCGACGTCTTCGGCAACGCCACATCGAATGCACCACCTGAGGCGCGTCGATCGCTCGTGGTTCCAGGCATGGCCGAGCCGGATGCAGGGCGGGACATCCGGCTTCATTTCGCGGGTCCGTTGTAGCCTCGCGTCTGGCATCTCAGAACCTCTCGAACGCCGGCTCGTCCTCTTCGTACACGTCTTCGCCGGCATCACGATCAACGCCGACGCGCTTCTTCTCGCCGACCGTGAACAACCGCATCCAGTCGTCACCCTCGTGCCGGTCGACGTGCCGGAACCGCGACACCGCCAACGCGAGCGCAATCACGCAGTCGTCATGCATGCCGGCGGGTGCCGAGTACGTCACACCCATCCGCGAATACTGATACTCGAACGTCTCGAGCTCGGTCTGAATCGGGCCCGCCGGAAACCGCACGCGGCCCTGCTGAATCGCCACGGCGAGGCCTTCCATCAGCTGTTGCTTGCTCGCGCCCGTGAACTTGAACGCCTCGAAGCGGCCGACGTCGGGCACGACTGCGTCGCGACCCGTCGCGTCCTTCACCACGCGGGTGCCGCGCTGGAGCGTCTCGACGATCGGATCACCCACGCCGCTCGCGTCCACGATCGCGGGCGTGTGGCCCGTCGCTGCCTGGATCGCGTCGATGCACTCGCGCCAGGGTTTCTGAAACCGCTCGAACCGGCAGACGTGGCCGCGGCGATCGAGCGCGATGCCGACCGTGAAGTCGACGCTCTTGGCGAGGTCCCAGCCCCAGACCACCGGGTCCAGTGGGCTCAGCCCTGGCGCGACACAGGCGCGGATCGCTTCGATACCAAACGGATTGCCTTCGTCATCGCTCGGAACGGCTTCGTACAGCTCGCGGAAGACGTTCGCCGGCAGCTTCCGTCTCGCGTCCTCGATTTCCGCCGCGTCGAGGATGCCCGCGCGTACGGCATCCGTCGCCGTGATCTTCGCGTAGTGCATCGACGGATCCGCGCCGCTCTCCGCGAGCCGCGCCATCCGATAGAACCAGTTCTTCCGGCCCTTGACGTTGCCGATCAGCCGAATCGGCGCGCGCGTAAAGGTCAGCGTCGAGCGCACCGCGTGCCAGGACTCCTCCTTCAGACGCGACGCTTCGTCGATGACGGCCGCATGCACGTCGTCGCCGTAGAGCGTGTCGGGATGATCGCCGCCCTTGAACCAGAGCCGCGTCTGATTCGCGAGGCGGATGAACGGCACGCTCTCGTTCACCTCATGCAGCCCACGCGGGAGCAGTGGCCGCAGTCGGTCGAACACCATCCGCGACTGCGCGAGGACCGGGGCGACCCACCAGTAGTTCCAGCCGGCCTGGCCCTGCATGGCCTGCTCCGTTAGCCAGACCATGCAGCCGGCCGTCTTCCCGGCTTTCGTGGACGCCTCGATGACGCCGTAGCGCTCCGCGCAGAAGATCGCTGCGAGCTGTTCGGGATAGAGCCAGGGCCGCTCGTAGACGATCTCGCTGGCGGCCGTAATCATGCGGACGCTCCGCGATCGCCGCCGAGCTGCAGCGTGAATTTGACCGGTTGCCCGTTCCCGTCCTCGAGCGCGACCGTCTGTGCCGGCCGACCGAACCCGCGGTCGAGTAGTTCCTTCATCGCCTCGAGCCGCGCCTCATGTCGCGGTCCGTACTTGCAGCCGAATCGCTTCCTGATTTGCGCATCGGTGCCTGACGCATACAGCCAGAGCAGCTCCGCGAGTTTCTCGCCGTTGTCACCGACGAGCGCTTTGACCTGGCTCGCGATCCCTTTCGGCCGACCACCGGGATTCCCCGACTGCCCCTTGGCGAACCGGCGGCCGACGGGCGGTGTCTTCCGCGCGCGGTTAGCCGACATCGCGCGGCTCCACCCGCTCCGTGCGGCTCACGAGCGCCAGAATCTGCAGTTCGAGCAGGTTCATCGTCGTTAGGCTCCGTTGAGGACATCCGGCACGATGTAGAACACCCCGGCCGCCATGATCCGTTCCGAGCCGGAGTCGGTCCGCCAGATTTCAACATCGCGCTCGCCGGCGGTCACGGTCGTGTCGGTCGCCGTCACCGACCAGCTGTACTGGCCCGCCGCACCATTGGTGACCGTGCCCGCTTTCGTCATCAGCGTCGTCCCGTCTGGATTTCGCACCGTGACGCTGATCGTCCAGCCGGCGATGTTGACCGGCGTCGTGTTCGTGGGACCCGCCTGATGCGTCCCGGTGAAGGTCACGGCCTCGCCCTTGCCGACGGAGAAGCGCACGCGTGCGGCCATGTCAGTTCACGGGCTCCCAGCTGACGAAGGCCTGCGTGGCGGTATCCCAGCTCGCGAACGGCTGCGGCGTGTCCTCCCAGGTGACAAACGCCTGGACGCTCGTCGCCCAACTCGTGAACGTCTGCGCGGCCGTGTCCCAGCTCGCGAAGGCTTGTCGAGCGGTGTCCCAGCTCGCGAACGCCACGGACCGCGGGCCCGCATTGCGCCCCGGCACAAGACCACCGACCCAACTCAGAACGGCGTTCAGGCCTTTGGCAATCAGGCGTCCGATGCCACCGGCGAACGACAGCGATGCGGCAAGTCCTTTTTGAGTTTGCCGGCTCATCGCCCCGGCAAACGACAAGCCGGCCGTGAACGCGATCGTGAAGACCGCCGTCGGCTGCGTCACGAGTGCGCCGGCGAAACTGAGCGCGGCACCCATCGCCTTGGTCGCCTGCTTCGTGACCCCGCCCGCGAAGCCCAACGCGCCGCCGACGCTCCGAGCCGTGGTTTTCGCGGTCGTCCCGGCGAAGCTAAGGGCGCCAGCCACGACATGGCTGACGAGACGCGAGAGACCGCCGGTGAACGACAGCGTGCCGCCGAGGCCCTTGGTCGTCTGCCGGCTCATCGCGCCCGCGAACGACAGGCCGGCCGTCAGCACGACGACGAAGGTCGTGATCAGGCCCGTCACCAGCGACCCGGCGAACGAGAGCGCGGCGGCGAACACGACCGACGCCCGTTTGGTCAGGCTCCCCGAGAAACTGAGGCCGGCGGTGGTGCTCCGCGCGGTCGTCTTCCCGGTCGCCCCGCTGAAGCTGACCCCGCCAGCCAGGAGTGCGGAGACGGCCTTCGCCATCCCGCCCGCGAACGACAACCCGGCCGTGATGGCGGCGGTCGTCTGCCGGCTGATGGACCCGGCGAAGGACAACC
>CAZJSY010000016.1:0-7787 GCA_964548555.1 uncultured Burkholderiales bacterium | reverse complement strand
CCGGCCGTGATGGCGGCGGTCGTCTGCCGGCTGATGGACCCGGCGAAGGACAACCCGCCGGCGAGCGCCTTCCCCGCCTGCTTCGCGATGGCCCCGGTGAACGACAGGGTTGCGCCCGGGAGCGTCCGCGACGTCTGCTTCGACGCAGCGCCGCTGAACGAGAGGGCGCCGGCCAGGAGCGCCGACACGACGCGCGCGATGGATCCGGCAAACGAGAGCGCCGCCGTCAGGACGGCGGTGATGACGCGCGAACTGGTGCCGCTGAAGGAGAGACCGCCCGAGAGGGGCACGCTGGTTTGCTTGCTCGCGGCGCCGGTGAAGCCGAGCGTGGCCGTCGTCGCTCGCGCCGTCTGCTTCGCGAGCGCACCGCTGTACGTCAGTGTCGCCGTGACCGACCGGCTCGTGGTCCTCAAGGCCGCGCCGGCGAACGACAGCGCCGCGGCGAGCGCCACCACGATCGCGCGGACGACCGACCCACTGAACGACAGCGCGGCCGTGAAGACGGCGGCGGTCTGCTTCGAGATCGCGCCAGCGAAGGAGAGGGTCGCCGTGGTCGCGCGGTTGGTGAGTTTCGCCGTCGCACCCGCGAACGACAACGCGGCCGTGAGCGTCGCGGTGGTCTGACGCGCCATCGCGCCGGCGAAGGAGAGCGCCGCAGTCGGCAGAATGGCCGATGTCGCTTTCGTCACCGCACCGACAAACGACAGCGCGGCTGCCGCCAGCACGGCGAACACCGTGCGCGTCATCGATCCCGCAAACGACAACACGGCCGTCAGCACGAACGTTGTCCGCCGGCCGACGTTCCCGGCGAAACTCAGGCCGCCGGTCAGGGTGGACGTGTACACGTTCCCGCCGGTGGGCGGCACCGACAGGCCCTGACCGGGGCGCGGAGTTGACCGCAGCTGCGGGAAGTTCATCGCGTCAGTTCACCCACTCGAGCAGGTAGTGCAGACCCGTGAGCGTATTGCTCGCGCTCGCCGTGCCCCAGGTCGCCGTGAGCGACAACGCCGTATCCGCGGTCAGGTTGGCCGTGACCGTGGCCGGCGTCGCCGCGCCGCCATTCGCCATGGGGGAGACGGCCGGCGCGCCGGTCGCTGATCCGACGGTCGGCGCCGTGGTCGAGAACACGATCACTTGACCATCGCCGATGATCGTGCCCGACGATCCGCTCGACCGGACCTCAAGGAGTGCTTGGAGGTACCAGAGCGCCGCCGTGACCGACGACCCGACCGTGATCGCGGGCGACTTACAGATCAGCGTCCCGGCGACACCGCCCCAGCGCATGCTGAAGGTCAGCGTCGGCGTCACCGTCGACGAGTACTGACCGGCCGCCGTCAGGCGCAGCTTGGCGCCGACGTAGTTGATGTCGTTCGCGCGGACGGTGACGTCGGGAAAGATGATCGTTTCCGTGACGGTGTTCGCGATCGCGGTCCCGCTCGTCTCCGACCAGGCGTAGGCTTGCATCCACCGCTGTAGCGCCATTCCGACTCCCTCAGCACGGCGCGAACGGCCGCGGCTTCAAATAGTGCGAACGCATCTGCGGCATCGCGGGGTTCGCGGCCGCTTTCAGGCTCGCGCCGACAAGGGCCCAGCCGCGGGAGGTATCGAGCGTGTCTGTGCGCGTCACGCTCGCCGCCCCGGCCGTGTGCGCGCCGCTCCCCTGTGGGTCCGTCGTCCCGGTGTTCACCCAGTCGGACGTCCACGTCGCATCGACGGTGTTCGTGCCCGTGCCGCGCGCGCCGCCCATCGTGACGACCAGTTCACCGACTGCGCTCGTGATCGTGATCGTCGGCGCCGTGCTGGTGCCCGCGTTCGTATTCGTGGCGCTGCGGACCGTGCCCTGGTCAACACCGTAGGCCGAGATCCAGCCGACGTCGGCCGATCCGCTGGCGCTGAACGTGAACACCATGCTCTGCGCACCGCTCGCCGGCGAGGTCAGATCCCAGTAATCGACCTCGCTGTTGGCGTCAGGCCCGCTGTTCAACTGCTTGGTCAGATTGACCGAGTTCCACGCGACCGAGTTCAGCGTCACCCCGAACAGCGTGAAGACGGCGCCGGCCGCGACATAGCTGTTCGCATTACTGGTAATCGTGCCGGCCACCGTCACGGAGGCGCCGGTCTGATTGAGCGCGCTCGCCGTCGCGTCAAACGTCACCGAGTGATGATTCGGGACCGCGCCGCGGATCCAGCGCAGCGCCGTGCACGGCCGATCAATCGGCCGCTGCCCGTAGACGAACTGGCTCGTATGGTGCGCGCGGAGTCCGCGCAACGCGGATACCTGACCATCGCCGGGATCCGAGGCGACCGCGTGCTCGTAGCCCCACGAGGGATCCGATCCGACCGCGCAGACCAACCCGCGCACGTCCTCCCAGCAGTCGCCGGCCTCCGGCCAGCCGGTGCGCGTGTCGAGTCCAACCAGGCCGCCGCTCGCCAGCAGGAACTGCGCGGCATGATGCGGACGGCCCGGCGCGTCGGCCGGATGCGCCCCGCTCGCCACGAATCGGTTGTACGCGTCCTGCGACACCTTCACGGCGCGCACGCGCGCGCCCACGCGCCACACCGCATACGCGAGCGGGCGGTCAGACACCGCACGACGGCGCCGGAACTCGGTCAGTAGCATTTCCACGCGCCGTTCTGGCGCACGCACTGCGCGCCGGTGCTCGCGCCCGTCGCCGGATTCGACGGCGAGGCACAATCAGAGCACCACAGCACGCTCCCATTCGCGAGCGCGGGGAGATTCGCAAACGTCGTGGACGGCAGGCCGATAAAGGCCGCCGTCGCGCCATTGATCTCGCCGAAGGTGTCGGCCGTGTCCACCCCGAGCACGCCGGCCGGTGTCTGCAGATACTTGATGTAGCCGTTCCGGGTGACCGCGGCCTTCTTCGCGATGGCGGTCGTCGTGCCGATGCTGCACGTGAGCTGTCCGGCCGTCCGGCACAGGTCGCTCACCATCGACCAGTCCGCCGCTTCGTCCATCGTGAACCCGTTGCCCTGAATCGAGACCGTCTGCGCCGGCGCGGTGAACGTGTTGTCGTCGTTCCAGTAGATGCCCGATCGGTTGTAGGCCCGGAACACCGAGCTCGTGCCGGCCCCGCTGACGGATAACGTGATGCCATCGACGGCGAGGTAGGACGACTCATTCGCGAACAAGAGGCCCGCGTTAAACGTCCCGCTGGCGACCGTGATCGTGATATTCGACCGCCCCGCAGGCGTCAGGAAATTCCCCTGGGTGTAGTTGGCGAGGTCGAGCATCCCGGCGTTGGTGACGGTGAAGGTGCCGCCGAAGCGACAAATCGCGTGGTCGTAGCAGAACACGAACCACTCCTGATCGCTGGCGGCTCCCGTCCCGGTGAAGGTCGAGTTCTCCACGTAACAGACCGACCGGATGCACTGCACCGCCGACGACGAGGCATTCGATCCGAAATACTTCGGGCCGAGGCCATTGAACCGCGCGACCGTCCCTGTGACGACGATCCCGCGCGTGTCCGGCGGCGTGGTCGTCGTGCACGAGCTACTGCCGCAGATCGCCACATTGCCCGGCGTGGTCGTGTTCCCGACGAAGTACAGGTACGCCCGCGGATAGGCGCCCGACGATGCGTTCTCCTCGGCCCAGAGCGTCGCGTCGGGCTCGCTACTCAGCACTCGGTTGTCGAAGACCACACCGGCAGGCTCGTAGAGATCGGTGCCGGTGCCAGCCGCATCCGCGAACTGGATGGTGACGACGGCGTTGAGCATCTTCCCGGCGATCTTGTTCTTCACGCCGGTCAACGTGCGACACGGCTCCGCAGGCGCCAGACAGGAATTGTCGTCGCTGATGATCGGCGCAGTCGTCGTCGCCCCGTTGTACGCACAGCCGCTGCCGTTCGCCTTCGCGCACACGTAATACGTCACCGGCGCAGTGATGATGAACGACGGCGAGCCCACGCCGCCCTGATTCGGCGGCTGCGCAAACGCCGACGGGGCGAGGCTGACGCACAGACCCAGCACCGCCGCGACGAGTGTCTGACGTGATCGCATCAAGTTCTCAGCCGCCCGAGATCGGCACTTTCACGATGTGCCTCGATCCGCAATCGACGCACTGCAGCACGACACGCAGTTCGAATATACTATCTAGCCCCCACTGTTTATTTGCAGGCTATACGAAAACTGGATCGCGTCGCCGTTGACCACGTTGATCGCCGCGAACACCTTGTGATCCCACATCACCGGCTTCAGCGTGAACGCTTCGGTCGCCCCCGGCGTCGACCCGGCGGCGCCGCTGGCCTGCGTGTACCATGCGGGGATCGTCAGCACGCTCGACGTGTTCGAGAGGATTAAGCCCCAGACCGTCGTCGTGCCCGGCACGACAATCAGCTGCTGCTCGCCCTGGACGCTCGCCGAGCTCGCCGTGTACGGCGTGCCGGTGACGGTCGCCGACGTCGCCGTGGTTGCGGTGAACGGCGTGCCGGTCGTGGCCGACAGTGTGCTCGCCGTGAACAGGCCCCACTCGGTCACCGCTTCCGATCCGGTGTAGTTGACCGTCGCGACGGTCTTGTACTTCTGGAGGTTCGCCGCCGAGACGAGCGACTGCGTGCCCGCGACCGGCGTCTGCCCGCCCTGCGTCGAGACGGTCTGCAGCTGGAAGTCGCTCGCCGCGGCGGCCGTCGTGCCGGTCCCGGAGGCGTGCCAGTTCGCCAGCTTCAACGTCTGCGCGTTCTGCGCCCAGGCGAAATCGTTCGCCATCGCCAGCACGCCGACGTTCGTCACGAGGCCCGATCCGAGGTCGTAGCGCTCGATCAGCCGGCCGCGGCGGAAGTGCTGCGCCGCGAGGTGTGAGTGAAAGCCGATGCCGCCGGGGAACCAGTCGGCCGATCCCTGCGGGTCCCGCACCCACTCGAGCCGCCAGCCGCGACGGACGAGTGCGTACTCGCCGGCCCGGAGCAGCACGGTCGGCAGGCGCCGATTCAGTTCGTCGTTCATGCAGGTCTCCTGAAAACGGCCGGCACCAAAGCCGACACGGAGGGGCACACGGACGGACGACGAACGGGGTCGGCCGTCACAAGGCTGTTCGTCCGCTGTTCTGAGCGGCGCGCATGGATGGGATAGGGGACGTGAGCCGTCCGACGCTAGAATGCGCCGAAACGTGGCATCGTGCGGACGAGGTTTACGCCGTCAACAACCGTCAACGACCATCAACAACCGTCCGCCTCGGTCGATGTCCATCGGGCGGGATGTTGCGAATGCGGAGGATGCGCTCGACGCGGTAGACCTCGAGGATCTCGGCGCGCAGCCACTTGTACACGACGCCGCGATCGACGCCGTAGACGCGGGCGTAGTCGCTGACGGAGAGCCACTCCGGCTGCGGATCGGTCGCGCGTCGGCCGCCGGGACGTCCGTCGTGGCGGCGATCGACGTGGCGGCGATCTTCAGGGTTCATCGTCTCCACGTCCCTTCAGCAACGCTGCTTGATCTCGTCCTTCGTCCAGACCTCGCGCTCCCGGCTCAATTCCTCCGGCACGACGAGGGACAAATCGTGAGCGCCTTCATTTCGTCTCCTGTTCCTGCTGTGGCCCGCCGGTCGCCCCAGGGGGAGAGGGCCAGCAGCGGTCATGGAACACGTTGCGTTCGCTTCTGAACCAGCGCGGGCCGTCGCTTTCCCATGAACCCGAGAACACCGATTCGTTGTTGCGGAACGGCTGACCGCATTTCGTGCAGCGGGTAAACAGCCGTCGTTTCAACGCTTGTAGCGGGTGAACCTGCAACGACCAGTGCCAGACATGCCAGCGAGGATGCCACCGCCAGCCGTGCCGGCGCCGCCATTCCCACACCGCTGACTTGAGCACCTGAAACGCCTTGTGTTCAGGCGAGTCGGGCCAGTGCGGACGGTTGTCGAGCAGCGTTTCGAGATCCCACATCGCCTCAACGATACCTTTTTCCCACGGCTTGAGCGGACGCTTGCGGTTATGCCAGTCGCAGGAGTCGTCGGAGCCGTCGCGCTCGGGATCGACGTGCCAGACCGTAATCAGCGTCGGCCAGTGCCACCGGCCGTATAACTGTCGTTCGATGCCTTCGCGCGTCCGCTGCGGCCACGGGCGCGGAATCTCAAAAGCGACCGTCCTCGGATCGTGCATCGCTTACTCCTTCTAGTGGCGCCGACCGCCGCGGGGGGCATCGCGCCGATCGGCGGTCTGGCGGCGGTCTTCAGGGCTCATTCGGTTCGTCGTCTCCGTGGATCGCGGTCCGTCTCCGTCGGGCCGCCGGTCGCCCCAGGGGGAGAGGGCAAGGGCATCCAATGCGTCGGCGCCATCTCGTTCAGCAGATATTCCTCATCATTTCCCCAGCAATCGATCGGCTGGCGATCGACGTACCATGTAGTCCAGAAACAGAAGTGCGGCTCCGCAAATTTCGGCCCCCACGCTAATACGTGCGCCCCGTCTTTCGGCGCCGTCTCGATCGGCTGCCAGCCGGTCGCGTCCGAGCGCGATCCGGCCAACCCGCTATTCTGTTGCACGAGCGTCGCGAAGCCCCGTAGGACCGCACGGACATCGCAGCCCTCATGCGCCAGCACGAATGCCGTCAGTTCGATTTCGCCTTCGAGCCAGCCTTCCGGTACGTAAGGGGTCGGCCGCACCTCCCTAACCTCCAACGTGTCGTTCATCGAATGCGCCGCGAGTTTCGACAGTTGAAACGCTTCGTCGGCGAAGCGGTCGAATCGCTCGGCCGCCTCATATTCGTGCGCGTCGCGGTAATCGTTGCGGGCGAATCGGAGGTCGCGGGCGAGTTCATCGAGCTGGTCGCTGAGGATTTTGAACCGCTCGGCCGTGACGTGCGCGTCCACGCCTCCACGAACCCCCTCAGCGCCGAGTCCGGCATCTCCGCAAACGCCCGATACTTCGCCATCGGCTTTTCCCCTCCCCGTCGGTCGCGCCTCCCCTGATCGCCGCGCCGCCCGCAACTCACCGATGTCACGCACGGCCTTCTCGATGTTGGTCGCCATGATCTGCATCTTGCCAGCGACGTGCGGCACGGATGCCCAATGGCTGATGTCGCCCCCGTGAACGAGCAGCAACCGCGCCCACTCGCGCAGCCGATCCGCGTCGAGCATGTCGAGACTCAGGCCGATGTCATCCTCTACGTCCACGGTGATGCTCCAGTCTTCTCACCGAACTCTGATAACTTCCGCGCTCTCTCAGCGCGACGCTGTAACTCAAACGCGACGGCGCGCACTTGCTCAGCGATGCCATCCCACTCGCGGCGCGTCGGCGCAGGACCGCAGACAGTCCGAACCAAGCAAGTGGCCAACTCTAAATCGCTATGTGGCGTCAGCCGGTCGGCGGCGTCTGGGGCGCCGGGGGCAGGCGTGGGTGTGTCGCCTTCGTAGCGCACGAATCGGCGTTTGGTGCGCTCAGCGTCGTCCACGAAATCCGCCACGGCGTCTCGCGCTTCTCCGAGCAGAATCACGGCGTCCGTCAGCCGCACATCGGCGCCCGCCTTCTCGACTTCCTGCATGGCGTCGTAGATGGCGCGTTCGGCCGGCGTGTTCAGGTCCAAACGACAACGCCGTGGAATGTCATTACTCACCGGTTCCTCCCGAATTGTTCTGACTGCTGGCCGTTCCGCTTCCTGGTCGCTTTGCCCAGAGGCCGATGGACTTATACCGGCGTGGCCTTTGCCGCTTGAGAGCTGCGACCCGTGCTCAAGGCACGTCCCCGTCTGTCCGTGAGTGTTCAGAGCCCTTATGGGGTTGTCGGAGTCACCAGCAGTCAGAATCTTTACGCGTTGTTCACTCATGATCGCGTCGCTCCGCT
>CAZJSY010000015.1:38536-41558 GCA_964548555.1 uncultured Burkholderiales bacterium | reverse complement strand
CGGACGCGCTCTTCCGCACGTCGGTGCAGCCCTGGTGCCCGGAGGTCTTCTGAGGGAGCGCTACAACGAGAAGACGCGCCGCGCGTTCCCGTTGAACAGCGCCTCGCGCTCGGAATCCGAGAAGTCGCCGGTGATCTCGTCGTAGGCGTCGAGCACGTCGCCGTACGAGCTGTAGATGCGGTCCACGGGCCAGTTCGTCCCGAAGAACGAGCGTTCGGTTCCCCACAGCTCGATGCACGTGAGCACCCACGGTCGCAGCGACGCGACCGTCCACCGATGGTCGACCATCCCCAGGCCGGAGATCTTCACCACCGTGTTCCCTGCGCGTGCGGCCTTCGCCATGCCGTCCCGCCACTCCCGGAAGTAGTCGTCGTCCCGGCGCCGAGGGAAGCCGGCATGGTCGACGCACATGGTGATGCCCGGATGCCGTTCTGCCGCCTGCGCGAAGCTGTCCATCTCCTCGACGATCGGGTCGTCGCAGAGCACGAGCCCGAACCGCTCGAGCAGCGCGAAGCCGCGCAGCCACGCCTCGTTCGTCAGGTAGTCGTCGTAGCGCTGGTCGCGGATGCCCTTGAGCCGCGGGAACTCCGCGTGCCGGCGAAGGGTCTCCTCCGCGTCGGGGCGCGCGAGGTCCGCGTACGCGACGATGGCGTGGGGGACGCCCGTGCGGTCGGCGGCCTCCGTGAGCCAGCGCGTCTCCTCGACCGGGTCGGGGCTGCCGATGGCCGCCTGGACGTGGACGACGGCGGTCACGTTCTGGAAGCGCGTCTCGCCCACGAAGTCGTCCGCGGTGTACCGCCGCGCCTTGATCGCGCCGTAGTCGCCGAGCACGCCGCTGACGTCGACCGGGGCGTCCGGGATCAGCCAGTCCCAGCGGAGGGTCGGCTCGGAGAAGTCGTGGAAGTGGACGTGCGTGTCGACGAACGCGGGACGAGCCACTAGTCCGCCTCGGGCGCTTCCGGCTTCGTCATCCCGAGGCGCTCGTACGCTTCCGGGGGGATCGCGTCGATCGACTTGTAGATCGTCCACGTGCACTTCTTCGGATTCGGCCCGCTCGTCTCGTGCGGGTACAGCGGTGAGTCGACGACGCGGAGCGGGTGGCCCCAGGTCTTGGCGGGCCAGTACTCGAGCGCGAAGCAGCAGTGCGAGCAGTAGTAACAGACCCCCTTCTCGTTCCACGCCCAGTCGTGCTCCCCCTCGGTGACGCCGAAGTCGTACGGCGCCTCCGCACGCGACGGCGTCCCCTCGACCGGGTCGCCCCGCTGTTGCCGGCCGCCGGAGCCGCACGGGTCGAAGCTGATCACCACCCGGTCCTCGTACTCGTCGACGTCCATGTCGCCGTTCCGGGCCGGCCCGACGAGGTGACCGCGCATCGCCTCGACCGAGAGGTACAGGTTCCGCTCGAGTGTCTCGTCGTACGGGCGCTCCCGCACGTCGAACGGCTTGTAGCGCTCTTGCAGATAGGGCTCGAGCACCGTTGCGAAGGCCTCCTCGATCATCGCCTCGCCGAACCGGCGCGCGATGAATGTGAGCATCCCCGCCTGGAAGTCCGCGCCGCGGTCGTGGAGCTGGCGCCAACCCTCCTGGAGCTCGTCCATGGCCGCGTGCGCCTCGGTGGCGGCCGTTTCGTAGGCTCGCAGCCGGTTTGCGAGCAGGCCGGCCTGCACGCCCAGCGCCTCCCAGCGCGAGACCGTCTCGAACGGGGCGCCGTCCGGAAACGCGAGCAGCGTCCGGAGGCGCGCGATCTCCGCGTCGATCTCGTCGTCCGGCACGCCCTTGCTCCGCAGGTAGGAGACGAACCCCTCGTCCCAGACCTGGTAGATGACGTAGACGACCTTCGCCTCCTCCATCCAGTAGTCGACCAGCTGTGCGGCCAGCTCCCACTCGCCCTGGTCGATCGACTCGTGGATCTTCCGCGTCGTCGAGATCTTCTGGTCCTGCCAGTCGCCGGTGCGGACGCGCTTCCGGAGCGTCTCGGACCAGGTCAGCGTCGTCGGCAGCGGCTTCGTGCTGCCGGAGATGTTCCTGCGCGGCCTCGAGCTCACGGGGGCTCCTCTCCTAGTACATGACGAGCCCGCCGTCGACGGCGAGCGCCTGACCGGTGACGTAGCTGGCCGAGCTCGAGAGCAGGAACGTGATCGCGTCGGCCATCTCGAACGGCGTGCAGCCGCGGTTCTGCAGCGGGATCGTCTTCAACCGCTGCTCGTGCAGGTCCTCCGCCGGCAGGCCGCGGATCGCCCCGGCCTCGACGAGGAAGCGCTCCTGCATCGGCGTGTCCGTGATCCCCGGGAGCACCGCGTTGACCCGCACGCCGCGCGGGCCCAGGAAGTAGGCGAGCGAGCGTGTGACCGACAGGACGGCCGCCTTGGAGGCGCCGTAGCACAACGTGTCGGTCGAGCCGCTCGCCTTGCCCGCGACCGACGACAGGTTGACGATGCCCGACCCCTCCGGCATGCGCATCCCGAAGTCCCGCGCGAGGTAGAACAGCGCCTTGACGTTGACCGCGAGGATCGGGTCCCAGATCTCGTCGGTGATGTCCGGGACCGGCACGATCCTGATGATCCCGGCCGCGTTGACGAGCCCGTCGATCTCGCCGGCCACCTCGTGCACACGCGCGCGGCCCTCGGCGGTCGTGATGTCGCACGCGACAGCCTCCGCCCCGGCGCCCGCGGCCTCGGCGAGCCCGGCCTCGTTGACGTCGACGGCAACCACCTCGCTGCCGCGCTCGCGGAGCAGGAGGGCCGTCGCCTTGCCGATGCCGCTCGCGGCGCCCGTCACGACCGCCCGCCGGGGGTAGCTCACCTCACTCATCAGCCTCGCCTCTCGTTCCGTCGACGACTGGTCGTGGCGACGTTACTGGAACCGATTCCTGAGCGCAACCCGACCCGGTAGCATCGCGGCCCATGACCTTCCTCGCGGGCGCAGCGGCCACCAACGTCGATCCTCCGCTCGGCCTGCCGCTGGTCGGCGTCGTCCGCCGCGAGGGGCGGGCGCGCGAGCGGCTCGCGCCGCTCGAGGTGAC
>CAZJSY010000015.1:0-38436 GCA_964548555.1 uncultured Burkholderiales bacterium | reverse complement strand
GCGTCGTCCGCCGCGAGGGGCGGGCGCGCGAGCGGCTCGCGCCGCTCGAGGTGACCGCGGCCGCGTTCGAGCGGGAGGGGACACGGGTGGTCGTCTGTGGTGTCGACACGCTCGCGATCCAGTCCCCCGAGGTCGACGCCATTCGCGAGCGCGTCGTCGCGGCCACGGGCGCTCCGCGCGCGGGCGTCCTCCTGAACTGGAACCACACCCACCATGCGCCCCCGGGCGGCCGCAGCGTGTACGGCTGGTTCGGCGAGCGCGACCAGGAACCGGACGACGAGACGGTGGCGTACGTCGAACGGCTGCACGACGCGATCGTCGAGACATGCATCCGTGCGTTCGAGCGCCAGGAGCCCGCGGCGGTCCGCAGCGGGCTCGGACACGTCGACCTCGCGGTGAACCGCCGTCAGCGCGAGGCCGACGGGTCGGTGCGCACGATCGGCTGGAACCCTGAAGGCCTCGTGGATCGCTCGGTGCCCGTGCTGCAGTCCCTGCGCGAGGACGGCAGCCCGATCGCGACGATCGTCGGCTACGGCGCGCACACCGTCACGACGGGCGTGAACTACGTCGGCTACTCGCCCGACTACCCGGGCTGGCTGCGTGAGGTCGTCCGCGCCCAGACCGGAGGCGAGTGCGTGTACCTGCAGGGAGCCGCCGGGAACGTGATGCCGCTGTTCGGCTTCGACGACGAGCTCCGGGCGCCGCCCTTCACCGGGCGGCGGCTCGCGCTCGAGGCGCTGCACGCGATCGCCGACCGGCCGGGGTGGCCCGAGCGGCTGGAGCGGACGGGATTCGGCTCGGCGACCCCGCTCGAGCTGTTCCGCCTCGCCCGGGTCGAGGGCGAGGTCCCCGCCCTCGCGGCTGTCGAGGAGGTGGCGGAGTTCCCGCTGCTGCCCCTGTCGACGCTCGAGGAGATCACGGCCGAGCGGGAGCGCGCCGAGCGCGAGCTCGCAGAGGCGGAGGCGCGCGGGGCGGCGGAGGCCGACCTCCGCGTCCTGCGCTTCCACGGGCTCAACTGGGCGCGCCGCGTCGAGCGCGAGATCGCCGCGGGCGCTCCGCGCCGCTCGGTCGCCGGCCCGATCGCGGCGATCCGGATCGGCGACGCCGCGATCGTCACCGGCCCGGGTGAGATCTTCACGGAGATCGGGCTGGCGGTGAAGGAGCGCTCGCCCGCCGACGTCACGTTCTACGCCGCGTACTCGAACGGGTGCGTCTCCTACATGCCGACCGCGGCGGAATACCCGCTCGGCGGCTACGAGCCCACGTACGGCAACAAGACGTACGGGCTCCCCGCCCAGGTGGCGCCGGACACGGAGCGGATCCTGGTCGAGACCGGCGTCAGGCTCGTGCGCTCGCTCTTCCCCGAGCGCGACGCGCCGGCCGTCGACGGCTGGCTCGCGACCGGTGCCCTGCCGCAGCGGCCGCCAACTCCGCCGCTCACCCGGCCGGACTGACGAGCTCGCGCACGAGGGCGCCGAACGCGTCGCCGTCGGCGGCGCCGGCGATCCGGTCGAACGCCGCCCTGCCGTCCGTCCCGGTCAGGCGGGCCCACTTCGCGCGCAGGTCGTCGTCCGTGGCCGGGCGGTCCGGATGGCCGAGTGGCTCGCTCACCGAGGCTGTCCGCACGGAGCCGTCCGTGAGCAGCACCTCGACGGTCGCGGCCCACCCCGCGGCGGTCGGCGCCACCTCGACCCGCGAGGTGTCGACTGCGAGCGCCGCGGCGACCGCGTGCTCGATGCTCCACCACGCCTCGTCGTCGTCGCGCGGGTGGGGGTTCGAGGCGAGGGCGGCCGCCGTCGGGGAGACGCCGACCCGGACGAGGTCGATCCCGTCGAGGGGCGCCAGGGTGAGCGCCGCCTCCAGCGCGGAGTGCGCGAAGCCCGTCGCCGCCTGAACGCGGAAGCCGGTCTCCTCGAGTGCGCCCGTCGGTCGCGGCGCGGTGAGACGGTCTGCGCCGTCGAGCACGAACGTGCCGCGCCCGTCGTCGAGGACGAGACGTCCCCCGCGCCTGCCCGCGCAGGCGGCACGGGCGCACGCGAGGCCGCTCGCGACGGCGTGAGCGCGGTGCAGGAAGCGCGTCGCCGTGCGCTCGACCATGGCGTGCGCCGCGCCGCCTGCGACCGAAGCGGCGTGCGCGACGGCATCGGCGACGGCCTCGTCGTCGCCGCCGAGGCAGCGTGCCGCGGCGCCCGCGGCTCCGACCGTGCCCGCCGTCGTGGTGACGTGCCAGCGTTGCCGGTGATCCGGCCCGGCCGCCTCCGCGAGGCGTACCGTCAGCTCGTAGCCGAGCGCGGCAGCAGCCGATGCGTCGGCGGCGGTGAGGTCTCGCTCGAGCGCACACGCCGCGACCGCGCTCCACACGACGCCGCCGGGATGGGCGAGGGAGCCGTAGTGGAGGTCGTCCTGGTCGCCCACGTGCGCGGCGAGCGCGAGCTGCGCCGGCGGGTCGAGCGGCCAGCGCGCGGCCGCCTCTGCGCCGCTGCGGACACACGCGCACCAGTCGAAGAACGAGCGCGCCGCGGCCCGCCGCGGCGCCGTCGCCTCGACGGTCGCCGCGGCGGCGCGGACGAGTTCTTCGACGAGCGGCGCTATGCCTCGAGCACCGACCGGATCCGTGCCGCGATCGCGTCGACGCTGGGAATGATCGCGTCCTCGAGCGGCGGGCTGTACGAGATGAGCAGGTCGTCCGGCAGGCTCAGTGCGTGCGGGCGTCCCATCGGAACGCCGCGCATCGTCAGTTCCGAGATGACGGTGGCGCCCCACCCGCCGGGATGAACCTGCTCCTCGATCACGAGCAGGCGTCCCGTCTTCGAGACGCTCTCGACGATCGTGTCCCAGTCGATCGGCCGCAGCCAGCGGAGCTCCACGACCTCCGCGGCGATGCCCTCCTCGGCGAGGGCATCGGCAGCGAGAGCGGCGCGGTCGGCCATCAGGAGCGTGGAGACGACGGTGACGTCGCCGCCCTCGCGCAGCACGCCCGCCTTCCCGACCGGGAGGATGCCGCCGTCGCCGAGTGAGACCTCCCCTTTCCGCCCGTAGAGGCCCTTGTGCTCGAAGAACAGCACGGGGTCGTTGTCCTGAATGGCGGCACGCAGGACGCCGTAGGCGGACGCCGGCGTCGCGGCCGTCGCGACCTTGAGGCCCGGGAGCCCCATGTACCACGACTCGCCGGTCGCCGAGTGCTGCGTCCCGAAGCGGCCGGTCGCGCCCCCGATCGAGCGGACGGTCACGGGAACGGTGCACTGGCCGCCCGACATGAAACGGAACTTCGGCAGCTCGTTGACGAGCGCATCCGCGGCGGTCGGGAGGAAGTCGCTGAACATGATCTCCACGACGGGCCGGAGCCCCGTGACGGCCATCCCGAGCGCGACGCCGATGAAGCCGTTCTCGCAGATCGGCGTGTTGCGGATCCGCTCGAGGCCGAAGCGCTCGGGCAGGTCCTCGTTGGTCTTGAACACGCCGCCGGCCGTCGCGACGTCCTCGCCCAGCAGGAGCACCGTCGGGTCCCGCTCGAGCTCGTGGGCGAGCGCCGCGTTGATCGCTTCCCGGTAGGTCAGCGCGACGACGTCCGCCTGCGTTTCGGGCTGCTCGGTCTCAAGGTGCGTAGACATACGCCTTCGTCTCCTCCAGGGACAGGACGGGTGCCGCGGCGGCGCGCTCTGCTGCGGCGTCGACCTCCGCTTGGACTTCCTCGTGTAGCGCCCGATGCGCATCCTCGTCGAGCAGGCGCGCCTCGGCGAGCTGTGCCCCGAGGAGGCCGATCGGGTCGCGGAGCTTCCACTGATCGAGCTCGCCTTCCTTCCGGTACTTGGCCGGGTCCGTGCGCGAGTGGCCCCGGTAGCGGTACGTCTTCATCTCGATCAGCGTCGGGCCGTCGCCGGCGCGTGCCCTGGCGAGCGCGAGCTCGACGGTTTCGCGCACCGCGTCGACGTCCTGGCCGTCCACGATCACACCGGGCATCGCGTACGCCTTCGCGCGCTCGGCGAGGTCTTCGAGCGGCGTGGTGTCCCGGAGCGGGCTGTACTCCCCGTAGAGGTTGTTCTCGATCGCGAAGACGACCGGCGCCTTCCAGACGGCCGCCATGTTCAACGCCTCGTGGAAGGTGCCGATGTTCGTCGCGCCGTCGCCGCAGAACGCGAGAGCCGCCGCGTCGGTGCCGCGCAGCTTCGCCGACATCGCTGCTCCGAGGGCGACCGAGTAGCTCGGGCCGATGATCGCGAACGCGCCGATCAGGTTCCGGGAGAAGTCCGTCAGGTGCATCGAGCCGCCGACGCCGTGGCAGCAGCCGCTCGTGAGGCCCATCAGCTCCCCGAACGCCGCCTCCATCGTCATTCCCCGCGCGAGCGCGTGGCCGTGCCCGCGGTAGGTGATCGTCAGGTAGTCGCGGTCCTCGAGCGCGCCGACCGCGCCGACACACACCGCTTCCTGCCCCTGGCACAGGTGGGTCGTGCCCTGGATCCGGCCCTGCATGAAGAGCTCCTGCACCTTGTCCTCGAACAGCCGGATCTCGATCATCTTCCTGAGCCAGGCGACCCGGTCCGTCTTGCCCGCTCCGCTCACGACATCGCCTCCTTCGGCTCGGGCTCCGGAAGGAGCGTCTCCGAGTCCTCGATCGCTTGCTTGAACGTCTCCAGGAACCGCGCCGCGTCGGCGCCGTCCAAGGCCCGGTGATCGGCGCTGAGCGTCGCGGTCATGATCGCGCGGCCCACGGGACGACCCTCGTCGAAGGCCCAGCGTTCGACCGGTCGCGCGACGGCGAGGATCGCGACCTGAGGGGGCGTCACGATCGCGGTGAAGGCGCTGACGTCGAACATGCCGAGGTTGCTCAGGGTGAAGGTCGCGTCGCTCAGCTCGGCGGGGCGCAGGCGTGTGCTCCGCGCGCGCTCCACGAGGTCGCGGAGCGCCGTCGCCATCGTCGCGACATCCATCGTCTCGGCCGCGAGGAGCGCCGGCGCGACGAGACCGTGGTCGAGGGCGATCGCGATGCCGAGGTTCACCGAGTCGGCCTGCAGCAGCCCGTCGGGCGTCCAGACGCTGTTCACGTTCGGGTGTGCCCGCAGCGCCTGCACGCAGGCGCGGGCCAGCGCGACGGTCATCGTCGCGTGCGCGCCCCCGCGCGCGTTCAACGCCGCCAGGCGGTCCCGCACGCCGTCGATCGCCACCTCGGTCTGGACGTAGAAATGCGGCGCCTGCTGCTTGCTCTCGACCATCCTGCGCGCGATCGCCGTGCGCATCCTGGTCTGCTCGACGAGCTTCCCCTCCATCAGCCCTCGCTCTCGAGCACCGCGATCACGGCACCGACGGCGGCCGTCTCTCCCTCGGAGACGACGATCTCGGCCAGCGTGCCCGAGGCGATCGCCTCCATCTCGACGGTCGTCTTGTCGGTCTCCACCTCGGCGATCGCCTCGCCGCGCGCGACGCTGTCGCCGACCTGCTTCAGCCAGCGCTGGACCTTGCCCTCCTCCATGTCGTAGCCGAGGTTCGGCATCGTCACGTCGATCCGGCTCATGAGCTCGCTCCTCCCACCGTCCACGGCGCGTCGGTCGCCGGGAATACATCCTCGACCTCTGGCGCGGTTCGCTTGAAGACCATGAAGCTGCGCGTGAACTCGATCACGACCTGCCCGTTCTGGTTGACGCCGCGCGTGCGGATGCCGACGATGCCGCAGCTCGGACGCGAGCGCGACTCGCGCACCAGCAACACCTCCGACTCCGCCCACAGGGTGTCGCCGGCATGCACCGGGTTCGGGAGCTTGATCTCGTCCCAGCCGAGGTTCGCGACGGCGTTCTCGCTCGTGTCGGCGACGGACAGGCCGAGCACGATCGCGAGCGTGAGCGACGACACGACGAGCGGCTGCCCGAACTCCGTTCGCTCGGCGAACGGGCGGTTGAAATGCATCTGGTTCGTGTTCATCGTCAGCAGCGTGAACCAGATGTTGTCGTTTTCCGTCACCGTGCGGCCGAGCCGGCTGCGGTAGACATCGCCGACGGCGAAATCCTCGAGGAAGCGCCCGCGCCACTGCTGGGTCATGCGATCACCGGCGGCTCGCCGAAGGCGCCCGCCCGTTCGAGCGCGTCGATTCGCTCGTCGTCGTACCCGCAGAGCTCGCGCAGGACACGAGCCGTGTGCTCACCGCGCAAGGGGCCACGCTCCGTCGGCGGGTCGTACCCGTCGAGACGCAGCGGTGTCGCGATCTGGCGGACGCGGCCGAGCACCGGATGCTCGGTCTCGACGACCGCGTGCCTCGCAGCCGTCTGCGGGTCGGCGAGCGCTGCGGCGACCTCGTTGACCGGGGCGACGGGGACGCCCGCGG
Organism: uncultured Burkholderiales bacterium; assembly: GCA_964548555.1. Taxonomy (GTDB): domain Bacteria; phylum Actinomycetota; class Acidimicrobiia; order IMCC26256; family JAMXLJ01; genus JAMXLJ01. The sequence goes on along the minus strand of CAZJSY010000015.1, from coordinate 32,123 downwards.
CGCCGATCACGTCGAGCCACTCGGCGGTCGTGCGCGCAGCGAGCTCCCGCTCCAGCTCGGGCAGGAGCACGTCGCGGTGCTCGTTTCGGAGCGCGAAGGTGCGGAAGCGGGCGTCCTCCGCCAGGTCCGCCCGGCCGATCGCCTCCGCGAACCGCTCCCAGAGCGACTGCTTCGGGCATGCGACCACGATCCAGCCGTCGCTCGTCTCGAAGTTCTGGAACGGGACGATCGTCTGGTGTGCCGAGTTCGCGCGCCGGACGGGCTCGTAGCCGCGCGAGGCCACCCAGGTGCCGAGGTAGGCGAGTTGAGCGAGCGCGACCTCGAACAGCGAGAGGTCGACGTCGCCGCCGACGCCGTCCCGCCGTGCCCGCCAGATCGCGCCGAGCAGCGCGATCGCCGCGACGTAGCCGCCGGTGTAGTCCGCCAGCGAGAGCCCGCTCTTGGTGGGTGGGCCGTCCGGGTCGCCGGTGACGGCCTGCCAGCCGGCGAGGCCCTGGACGGTCCAGTCGTAGGCGCCCTCCTCCGCGCGCGGCCCGTCGAAGCCGAAGCCCGAGAGGGAGCAGCACACGAGCGCGGGGTTGAGGTGGCGAAGGTCGTCGTACCGGATCCGGAGCTTCGCGGGGCCGTCGCCGCGCAGGTTGGAGAAGACGGCGTCGCAGCCGCGGACGACGTCCTCGAGCACGCCGCGCGACTCGGGGTGACGCAGGTCGAGCGAGATGCTGCGCTTGTTCCGGTTGAAGCTCTCGAAGAAGAGCGAGCTCTCGCCCTCCTGGAAGGGAGGGACGTAGCGGCCGACGTCGCCGCCGACCGACGGGTCCTCGAGCTTGATGATCTCGGCGCCCAGATCGGCGAGCTGGAGCGTTCCCCACGGCCCGGCCCCGTACTGCTCGACTGCGAGGATCCGGACGTCTGCGAGCGGCGCCCGCGTCATGCGCTCGCAGAGGTCATGCCCGCGGCACGGCCGCGCTCGGCCACGGACGCGGCCATCTTCCGCGAGGCCTCGTCGATCATCTCGCTCTCGAACACCGCTGCACCCAGCCGCTGCTCGTCGGTTGCCGCGCGGTACGCGTCGAGAATCTTCTCCGCGCGCTCTAGTTCCGCCTGCGTCGGCGCATACGTGTCGTTGCAGATCGCGATCTGGTCGGGATGGAGAGCCCACTTGCCGTCGAAGCCGAGGATGCGGGACCGGCGGGCCACCTCTGCGAAGCCTTCGAGGTCGCGGATCGCAGCGTACGGCCCGTCGATCGCCTGGATCCCGAAGGCGCGCGCCGTCGTGACGATGCGCGAGAGCACGTAGTGCCAGGCGTCGCCCGGATACGCCGGGTCGATCGCCCCGACCGTGAGCTGCGGCATGCCGGCGCTGGCGGCATAGTCGCCCGGCCCGAAGATCAGCGTCTCGATCCGCGGTGACGCGGCCGCGATGCGCTCGATCTCGAGGAGACCGCGCGGCGACTCGATCTGCACCTCGATACCGATGGGACGGCGAAGACCGTGCTTCACCTCGAGCTGCTCGAGCAGCTGCGCCACGAAGTGGACCTGCGCCGCGCTCTCGACCTTGGGGATCATCACGCAGTCGAGCACGTCTCCTGCGCCCGAGACGATCGCGAGCAGGTCGTCGAGGCACCATGGCGTGCCGACCGCGTTGACGCGGACGACGCGTGTGCGGGCCGTCCAGGCGCTCTCCCGCAGCGCCGCGACGACCAGCGAGCGCGTGGCGTCGTCCTTGCGCTCCGGTGCGACGGCGTCCTCGAGGTCGAGGAAGACCTGGTCGGCGGGGAGGCCCGCCGCCTTCGCCAGCATCTTCTCGCTCGACCCTGGGACGGCGAGGCACGAGCGGCGGATCCGATGCGCGCCGGCCAGGGTCTCGCTCACGTGCGGGACGATACCGGAATCGGTTCCTGCCGGCCGTTACGCCGGCGGCGGCGCGCAGCTCGGCCGCGCGACGAACTCGGTCGGCAGGACGATCTCGCGCGGCGGCTCGCCGTCGCTCGTCCCGGGCTCGAGGTCGGCGAGCAGGAGCTCCGCCGTCGCCTCGCCGACCGCGCGGATGTCGCGGCGGATGACCGCGATCGGCGGCTGGTGGACCTCGGCGACGATCACGTCGTCGCAGCCGACGAAGGAGAGGTCCCGGCCGACGCGGACGCCGGCCTGGTTCAGCGTCAGCAGCGCGCCCTCCATCAGCATGTTCCCGCCCGCGATCACGGCCGTCGGCCGCGGGTCCTGGGCGAGGATCTCGGCCATCGCGCGGCGGCCGTGCTCGACGGAGAACTCGCCCGGATGCACCGCGCACTCGACGCCTGCGACACCCGCGAGCGCCTGCTCGACGGCCCGTCGCCGCTCCCGTGCCGGACGCTCCGGGCCGCCGATGATCAGCGCGAAGCGGCGGTGCCCGAGCTGGAGCAGGTGCTCGGCTGCGGCGCGCATGCCGACGACGTGGTCGAATGCCGCACGGCGCGCCTTCACGCCTTCGGGGATGTCGCGGTCGACGAGGACGACGGGCGAGGAGACGTGCTGCAGTGCCGCGACCACGCCGGGATGGTGCTCCTCGGCGAGCGACAGGATCAGCCCGTCGACGCGACGGCGCTCGAGCAGCAGGATGTGCTCCACGTCGAGCGCGGGGCTCCCCTCCGAGTTGGTCAGGAGCAGCGAGTAGCCTGCCGCGCGCAGGCGCTTCTCGGCGCCCGTGACGATCTCGGCGAGGACCGGGTTCCCGATGTCGGCGACCGTGAAGCCGACGGAGAACGTCTTCCCGCGCCGGAGCCCCTGCGCCAGCATGTCGGGCTGGTAGCCGAGCTCGCGCACCGTGGCCATCACGATCTGCCGCATCTGCGGGCTCACGTCGGGATGGCCGGAGAGGACGCGCGACACCGACGACATCGCGACGCCCGCACGCTCCGCGACCTCGCGCATGCCCGGCCGCGTCGTCGCCCTGCCCGTCACGTGCACTTCCTCCGGCACTTGGTGCAGACGTTACCGGGATCGTCTCCGCAGGTCTATGGAGCGGGGCGGTTGACACCCGGCAGCGCAGCAGGCTACGGTACCGGAAACGTTCCCAGCCTGATGACCATTCCCGCCCAGACCGACACCCTCGTCGACGACCCCGCCGGCGACGCGCTGACGATCGAATCGATCGACGTCACCGCCGTCGTCGTCCCGCTCGACCAGGAGTATCGCGGCAGCTACTACCGCATGAGCAACCGCTCGACGGTGATCACCCGAGTCACGACGCGCGAGGGGATCGTCGGCGAGGCGTACGCCGGCGACGAGGACGCGACGCTCGGCGAGATCGCCTCGGTGATCAGGAACGAGCTCGCCCCGCGACTGCTTGGCGAGGACGGCTTCGCGATCGAGCGCTGCTGGCAGAAGGGCTTCCCGGTGACGTGGGACCAGCTCCGCGACCGGCGCATCGGCCTCGTCGCGCTCGCCTCCGTCGATCTCGCGCTCTGGGACGCGATCGGCAAGGCGGTCGGCCGGCCCCTCTGGCAGCTCTGGGGCGGCTACCGGGACTCGATCGGCGTCAACATCATCGGCGGGTACTACGGGCGCGACCTCGCGGGGATCCGCGACGAGGTGACCGAGTGGCGGGAGCTGGGGTTCCGGGGCTGCAAGTTCAAGGTCGGCGGCCGCGAGCCGGAGGAGGACGCACGCCGGGTCGAGGCCGCGCGCGACGCCGCCGGGCCCGACTTCGTGCTCACGATCGACGCGAACCAGGGCTACACGCGCGCGCAGGCGATCGAGCTCTGCCGGCGGGTGCGCGACCTCGACATCCGCTGGTTCGAGGAGCCGTGCATCTGGACGAACGACGCGCGCGACATGCGCGACGTGCGCGCGGCCAGCGGGATCCCCGTCTGCGCGGGCCAGACCGAGCAGTCGCCCGAGGGGTGTCGCAACCTGATGGAGTGGGGGGCGATCGACGTCTGCAACTTCGACGCCTCGTGGTCCGGCGGCTACACGAGCTGGCGGCGGATGGCCGCGGCTGCGCACCTCTACAGCGTCGAGCTCGCCCACCACGAGGAGCCGCAGGTCGCGGCGCACCTGCTCGCGAGCCAGCCCCACGGGACGTACCTCGAGGTCTTCCACCCGAATCGCGACCCGATCTGGTGGCGGATGATCGCGAACCGGCCCGAGCTCGTCGACGGCAAGCTCACGCTGCCGACGAGGCCCGGCCTCGGGTGGGAGCTCGATCGCGAGTTCGTCGAGCGCTACCGCGTCGAGCTCTAGCCCGCGCCCGGCATCCCCGACTGCGGTGGCGGCAGGTCGGGCGCGCCCATGGCCTTCGACCCGAACGCGCTCGGCCGGGTGCGCCCGACGCGCTCGTAGTACTCCTCGGGGACCTTCGTCGGGTCCTTGAACATCTGCCACTGGCACTTCTGGCGGACGTTCGGGTCGCGATCGGTGTCCGGGTAGGTGGGCGGGTCGATCACGCGCACCGGGTAGCCGAAGCGGTCCATCGGCCACTCCTCCATCAACCGGATGCAGTGCGTGCAGTAGTGGCAGACGCCGACCGTGTTGTGGTTCCACGTGTGCGGCTCCTGCGAGACGCTCCAGTTGTACGGAGGCTCCATGCGCGCCGGCGTGCCCTCGATCCAGTCGCCGCGGATCGTGCGCCCGCCCGAGCCGCACGGGTCGAAGCGGAGGATGTAGCGATCCTCGGTCTCGATCAGCTCGAAGTCGCCGGTGCGCTCCGGTCCGACCAGGTGGCCGCGCATCGCCTCGCAGGCGACGAGCATGAGCGTCTCGAGGCCTTCCTCCCAGGCGTGCTTGTCGATGTCGAACTTCTCGTACCGCCACGTGAAGAGCGGCAGCAGCACCTTGTCCCACATCGGGCCGATCGAGGCCTCGCCGAGCCGCTTCACGATCTCGCTCATCAGCCCGTAGGTGTGGTCGACATCGCGGTCGTGGCCGCGCCGCCAGGTCTCCTTCAGCTCGTCGAGCTTCGCAATCGCCTCGTCGCGCCGTTCCCGGTGGACGAGCGCGACGAACTCCTCGACGTCCAGCACGAACTCGTGCCACTGGCGGTAGGGATCCCACCGGGTGCCGTCGGGCAGGGCGAGCTTCGACGTGATCTCGGCGTTCGTCGCGTCGACGTCCTGCCGGGAGACGCCGTTCTCGAGCAGGAAGGCGTTGAGGTCCGGGATCCAGGTGCGGTAGATCGCGAAGCAGACGCGGGCCTCGTCCACGAAGTAGTTGCCGAACTCGGCGGCGTCGTCCCAGCGGCCGTCCTCGAGTGCCTCGCGGATCTTCTGGTACGTGGAGATCTTCTGGTCCTGCCAGCTCCCGAGCCGGATCCGCCGGCCCACGATCGGGGAGAACTCGATCCGCGTTTCGCCGTCCGTCGTCGCCATCGCCGCCTCCGTCGTCAGAAGCTGGTTGTCGTGTCCGCTGCTGCGAGCATACGATACCGGAACCGATTCCGAGACCCAAGGAGCCCCCCGACATGGAGCGCGTCTGCTTTTCGTTCGAGATCCGGCCCGGCACCGAGGCCGAGTACAAGCGGCGTCACGACGAGATCTGGCCCGAGCTCGTCGGCGCGATCAAGGACGCGGGCTTCGCGAACTACTCGCTCTTCCGCCGCGGCACGACGATCGTCGCGTACGCCGAGTGCGAGCCGGACGTGGCGACCGCCTTCGCCAAGCTCGGCCCGCTGCCCGTGAACGCCCGCTGGTCCGAATGGTTCGAGGACGTGATCGTCTCGCTGACGGACGAGCACGGCGACCTCTACCGTTACGAGGAGGTCTGGCATCTCGACTGAACGGCCCCGGGTCGGGCTCGTCCTGCCGTACAACACGTTCTGGGAGGCCTCGGTTCCCTTCGACCTCCGCGCCGACCGCGAGACGCTCGCGGACCGCGCCGAGGCCGCGCTCGCAGCGCGGGCGGAGATCGCGGTGCGGGGGACGGTCGCGTCAGTCGAGGACGGCCAGGAGCTCGGTCGGCGGCTCGACGACGCGGACGTCGACGTCGTGCTCGTGCTCCAGACGCTTGCGGTGATGCCGGCATACACGACCGCGGCGCTGCGCGAGGTCGCCAGGCTGCCGGTCGTGGTCTGGACCGCCGACCGGCACCGGCGCGTGCCGCCGGGCTTCGACCACTCCGGGATCACGAGCGAAGGGGCAACCGTCGGCACGCCGATGCTGACGAACACGCTCGTCCGCTCGGGCCGCCCGTTCGAGCTCGTCGTCGGGCCCGTGGACGACGAGGAGGCGGTCGGCGCGGTCGGTCGTGCGCTGCGAGCCGGAGCCGTGGCGACGCGGCTGCGCCGGGCGCGAGTCGGTCGCGTCGGCCCGGTCTTCCAGGGCTACGACTGTGTCGACGCCGACGACGACCGGCTCCGCGACGCGATCGGCATCGAGCCGGTGCGGATCGACGCGGCGGAGGTGCGAGAGCTGTATCTCGCCGCCGACGAGGCGCGGATCGAGGAGCTCGCCCGAGAGACACGCTCGCTCTACGACGTAGACGCCAGCGCGGAGGAGCCGGATACGTGGCACCGGACGCTGCGGTCGGCCGTCGCGCTGGGGGACCTCGTCGAGCGTCACGCGCTCGACGCGGGAGCGATCAACTGCCACGTGCCGGAGATCCGGTTCGGAGACGAGGTCGGCATCGCGCCGTGCTTCGCGCTCGGCCGCCAGACCTCGCTCGGCGTCCCGTGGGCGTGTGCAGGCGACGTCGTGACGGCGATCGCGATGCTCACCGTGAAGCTCCTGGGCGGCGCTGCGCAGTACCACGAGCTCGAGGCGCTCGACCACGAGACGGGCGAGCTGGTGATCGCGAGCTCCGGGGAGCACGACCTCGCGTTCGCCGGCGAGCGGCCGCGGCTGATCCGCAACCTCTGGTACGACCAGGACCCGCACTGCGGCGCGTGCGCATGCTTCGCCGCACCCGGAGGGCCTGCGACGCTGGTCGGCTTCACCGAGATCGACCGGCCCGGGTCCGGGTATCGCTACATCGTCGCAGCCGGCGAGTTCACGGGGACGGGCTGGCCCGGGGTGGGGACGCCGTACGCGGCGTTCCGCTTCCACGGGGGCGATGCGGTCGCCGCGTGGACACGCTGGTGCCGGGCCGGCGCGAACCACCACTCCGCCGCCACGCCGGGCGACTACACGGGCGCCGTCGCGAGCGTCGCGCGCTTCCTCGGAGTCGAGACGATCAGGGTGTGACGCTCGGCCGGATCGACTCGGTGAACCGGTCGCAGCAGGCACGCAGGTCCGCCAGCAGCACCGGCACGTCGGCCGGCGCCTCGCGGCCCCAGCCGCAGTACGACGCGATCCCGAAGTCGGGCAGGTGGCGGGCGGCCGCCTTCGCGCGCCGCTCGAACTCCTCCATCCCGTCGTTCAGCACGATGCCCAGGAACGGCTTCGTGTCGCCGATCTCGAGCTGCTCAAGCGGCGGGAAGAAGTCGTCGGTCGCGTCCGGCATCACCGGCATGTGCACGTAGTCGACACGCCGGCCGGCACGGCGGACGGCCTCGTTCGCCAGGCGGACGTGGATCGAGATGTCGTCGCTCCGCGACTTCGGCCAGCCACCCCACGTGCCGAAGCAGAAGTGGTAGCCGAGCCCGACCTCGTCGGGGATCTCGTACGAGAGCTCGTTCATGTCGTCGAGGTGGCGTTGCCACTTCTCGGCGAGCGACGTCTGCGGCGACCATGGCAGGAGCGGTCGGTCGCCCGCGAGGAGGTCGCGCACCTCGCTTGCGATATCCCACTGGACGACGAGATCCTCGGCCGGCACCTGCTCCACGATCTGCGCGACCTCGGCGCGGATCGCGCGGCGGTAGGCGTCGTAGATCACCGGCCACTCGTCGGCGTGCGCGAAGAAGCCCATCACCGCGGAGCCGGTCGCCGGCAGGGAGACCTGAAAGCGCGCGTCGTCGGGCAGGACGCCCTCGTCCCGCAGCCGCTTGAACACGCCGTACGACTCGACCGCGGCGGGCACGTAGTGGAGGCGGTCGAACGTGAGCGTGTCGACGCCCTCGCGCAGGCGGAACGTCCACCAGGACCGGTTCCATTCCTCGCTGCTCGCGCCGGGGCCGGGTTGGACGACCTCGCCCTGCTCGGGTGCGTTGACCGCGACCAGGTCGGGGTGCCGCGAGTAGACGAGCTGGGCGAGCCCGAAGGTCCAGTACTTCCGGTCGCCCGTCTCGCCGTCGGGGAAGTGGGCGAGGTACGGCGAGAGAGCGTCGCCACAGGCGCGGAAGACCTCCTCGGAGTCCTCGAGCGGGACGCTGCCGACGATCATCGTGACTCCAGGGCTGAAGCTCACGGTCTCTCCTTTCTCAGGGAACGAGCACGGTGCGGAGGGCAGAGCCGTGCCGGAGGTCGTCCAAGGCATCGTTCGCCTCGGCCAGCGGGCGCGTCCGTGCCGTTAGGTGGTCGGTGGCGATCGCACCGGCAAGATAGAGGTCGATCACCTCGCGGATGTCGTCGATCGTGAAGCCGCGAGACCCGAGCAGCGCGAGCTCGCGCCAGAAGATGTCGACGGTGCGCGCGCGGAACGGCTCCAACGACGAGCCGAGGAACACGACGCGGCCCCCGTACGTCGCGAGCTCGATCGCCTGCTCGGCCACCGGCGTCGACCCGACGCACTGGATCGCCACGTCGGCGCCGTCGCCGCCGCACGCGGCGCGTGCGCGGGCGACCGTGTCGTCGCCGCCCGCCTGGACGAGCTCGTCCGCACCGAGCCGCCGCGCCAGCTCGAGCTTCTCCTCGCTCCGGCTGACGGCGACGACACGGGCGCCGATGTGCTTGCCGATCTGGACGGCGTTCGAGCCGAGACCGCCGACCCCGAGGACGACGAGCGTCTCGCCCGCCTCGAGCTTCGCGATCTTGACGAGCGCGTGGTACGGGGTCGCGACTGCGTCGGTCAACACTGCGAGCGTCGGCGGGTCGATCGGGGTCGGCACCGGCACGAGCGTCGAGGCCGGGCGGAGGACGTACTCCGCGAAGGCGCCGTCGACGTCGACGCCCATCCGGACGATGCCTGGCCCGATGTTCGGCCGTCCACGACGCGCGTAGACCGAGTCGGGTGGTGCCTCGATGTAGTACACGGCGACCTGGTCGCCCGGCGCGACGGCCGTGACGTCCGGACCGACTGCGGTTACGCGCCCGGCCGGCTCGTGCCCCGGGACGACCGGCATGCGCACGCCCGGACCGAAGCCGCCGTCCTGCAGGAAGACGTCGGAGCCGCAGACCCCGCACGCCTCGATGCGGACGAGCGCCTCGCCCGGCCCCGGCTCGGGGACGGGACGCTCGGCGAGCCTGAGCGGCTGGCCGACCCCTGGCAGCTCCGCGACGAGCATCGCCGTCAGTCGACGAGGAAGCCGCCGTTGACGTCGACGACCTCGGCCGTGACGAACGCCGCCTGTGTCGAGCAGAGGAAGGCGACCACGGCGGCGACCTCCTCGGCCCGGCCCAGGCGGCCGACCGGGATCAGGGACGTCAGGTCGGGCAGGCCCGCGTTCATCTCGGTGTCGATGAGTGCCGGCGCGAGCGCGTTCGCCGTGATCCCGTGCTCCGCGTACTCGCTCGCGATCGATTTCGCGAGCACCATGATCCCGGCCTTCGACGCGCCGTATGCCGCGGCGTGCCGTTTGCCGCCCGTCTTGCCGGCGCTCGAGCCGATCGCGACGATGCGCCCATACCTCGCCTCACGCATCTTCGGAAGCGCGCGCCGCGCGCAAAGGAACGCGCCGGTCAGGTTGACGTCGATCGTCCGCCGCCACGACTCGAGCGTCGTCTCCTCGAACGGCTCGACTACGTAGATGCCGGCGTTGAGGACGAGCAGCTCGACCGCGCCGAGCTCCGTCTCGATCCGGTCGAACGCCGCCTCGATCGAGTCCGGGGCGGTGACGTCGAGCTCGACGCCGAGGACACCGTCGAGCTCGGGCGCCCGCAGGTCGCCGTCGGCGACCCGCGCGCCCTGGTCGCGGAGCGTCTCCGCGATCGCGCGGCCGATCCCGCGGCCGCCGCCCGTGACGAACGCGACCCTGCCTGCGATCCCGTCGAGCCTCATTGCAACCCTTTCCAGCTACGATTCCAGACCTAGGGGCCGACCCTATCACGGGCGTGCGGATCGGCATCGACAGCTACGCGTACCACCGGCTTCTCGGCGACGTCAGGCCCGGGGAGACGGCGCCCGCCCGCCCGTTCGCGCCGGGAGCGACCGACGTGCTGCGTCACGCGCGCGCGCTCGGCGTCGACGGCGTCTCGCTCGAGACCTGCTTCCTCGAGCCGCCGGGCGTGCTCGACGTGGACGCGCTCCGTGCCGCGGCCGGCCCGATCGAGCTCGTCGTGGCCTGGGGTCACCGCCACGGGCTCGAGTTCGGCGCGAGCGATGCGGCGCTCGACGACCTGCTCGCGTGGATCGAGGTCGCGGCTGCGCTCGACTGCCGCGTCGTCCGGTGCGTCGCCGCGAGCCCGGGGTTCCGCGGCCGGGAGCCCGTGGAGGTGCAGATCGAGCGGACCGTCGGCCCGCTCGCACGAGCGGCACGTCGCGCCGGCGAGCTCGGCTTGCGTCTCGCCGTCGAGAACCACGGCGACCTGACCGCGCGCGAGTTGCTCGACCTCGTGGAGCGTGTCGACGATGCCGTGCTCGGAGTCTGCCTCGACACCGCGAACGCGGTGCGAGTGGGCGACGACGCCGTCGACGCCGCGCGGCTGCTCGCAGCGCGCACCTGGCTGGTGCACCTGAAGGACGTCGAGCCGCTGGAGAACGTCGTCGACCCGGTCGCCGGGCCGCGCTCGGTCCCCTACGGCGAGGGCGTCGTGCCGGTGGGCGCGGTGCTCGACGCGCTGTCCTCACGCGACGCGCTGGTGTGCGTCGAGCTCGGCCAGCTGGCCGACGACGACGACGAGCTGGCGCTCGTCGAGCACGGCGTCGCGTGGCTGCGCGGCTACGCGTCCTCGAACGGATAGAGCGGTCTCGGCCGGCGCACGTAGGGCAGGCGGCTCAGGTCGCCGGTCGTCGGACCGCCCGTCTCGGCGACGACGCAGCGCGTGGTGATCGGGTCGAAGCCGGCCTTGAAGCTCACGTGCGACTTCGCCTGGATCACCCCCGCCGTCGAGACGTCGACGCCGAGCGCGAGGTAGAGAGCGGGGTCGATGACGCCGACGCTGCGCGAGTGCACGACGACCCTCAACCCGCCCGGCCCCACGAGCAGCGCCGCAGGGCCGGTCGCCGCGCGATACCCGGCGTTGACCGGATGCGTGTAGACGACGTCGCCGTCGAAGAGCCGCTCGACGCGGGCCTCGAGCCGCGTCCGCTCGTTGTAGTCGCCGGGGCCGCCGCTGCCCACCGCGATCGCCACCGTCGCGCCCTCGCCGGCACGGGTCGCCTCGTCCGCCGCCCTCTCGTCGCGAATCGAGAGGAGCACGTCGGCGCCGCCGCGACGGAGCGCCGCGCGCAGCACCTCGGTCGAGTCGCCGATCGCACCGCCGTTCGTCGCGTCGCCGGCGTCTCCGAGCACGACCGGGGGCGGGCCGGCGAGCGCCTCGGCGAGTGCGTCGTCGACCGGCGGCCGGCGCCCGGAGAGGAACTCATGGCGAGCGGCCCACGACTCGTCCATCAGCCGCTCGGCCCAGCGCTCCGCCGCCGCCCGGTCGCCGTCGGCGGTGACGACCGCCTTCCACGAGAGCGCCGGCACGTCGATCCACGGCTGGACGGGGAGGAGGCAGGCCGCGAGCGCGCCCTCCGCCTCGATCGCGTCGTTCAGCGCCATCAGGCGCCGAAACGGGTCGCGGCTCGAGTCGTGCAGGTCGGGCGGGGTGATCATCGGGCGTGCGGCCACGGCGGTCACCGGCCGGACACGCCCGTCGAGCGTCGCCGTGAGGATGCGCCCGGCCTGCTCTCCCGTGCGGTGCGTGTCCACGTGCGGGCAGGTGCGGTACGCGCTGAACGCATTCGCGTTCGCGGCCATCCGGGCGGTCAGGTTCGCGTGGCAGTCGAGGCTGGCGACGATCGGCCGCTCGGGCCCGAGCCGCGCGCGCAGCTCTGCCAGCACACGCCCCTCCGGGTCGTCCTCGTCGTGCGCGACGCAGGAGCCGTGCAGCATCAGGAACGCGCCGGCGATCGAGTCGTCGAGCGGGGCGAGCAGGAGGCGCAGCAGCTCGTCGACGACACCGGCCGCCAGCGGTCGCCCCGGGCCCGCCCAGGTCGCGAGCGAGGGCACCGGCTCGTACCCGCTCTCCTCGAGCGCTGCCCACGCCCCCGCGAGCTCGCTCGCCGGGCCCATGAAGTCGCGATGCACCTCCGTGCCGACGCCGAACACCTGCGCCCGGAGGTCGTCGAGCGTCGTCTCGCCGGGGGCGAACGTGTTCGCCTCCATCGAGAACCCGCCGACGAGGACGCGCCGCGACACCGCTGCTAGTACATCGTCAGACCGCCGTCTGCGGCGATCTGCTGGCCGGTGAGGTAGCCGGCCGCGGGGGAGAGGAGCCAGACGATCGTCTCGGCGCACTCCCGCGGCGAGGACGTGCGGCCGAGCGGGACGCTCGACAGCCGGGCGCGGTGCAGCGCATCCGGTGTCGTGCCGCGGGCGGCGGCCGCGGCCGCGAGGAAGCGCTCCTGCATCGGGGTGTCCACGATGCCCGGCAGGACCGTGTTGACGCGGATGCCGCGCGGTGCGTATGCGTAGGCGAAGCTGCGCGTGATCGAGCTCACCGCCGCCTTGGTCGCGCAATACACCGACTGCTCCTGCGACGCAGCGCTTCGCGCCGACACCGACGACAGCGTGACGATCGAGCCACCGTCGGCGAGGCGCGACCCGAGGTCGCGGCAGAGGAAGTAGGTGGCCTTCGCGTTCACGTCCATCAATGCATCCCAGTCGTCCTCGGTCGTCTCGGAGATCGGCTTCGGACGAACGATCCCGTGCGCGATCACGAGGTGGTTGCACGGCCCGGCCGCCGCGACGAGCGCGGCGCGGTCCTCGGGTGTGGCGAGGTCCGCGGCGAGCGGTGTCGCGCCGGCGACGACACCCTCTTCCGACACGTCGGCTGCGACGACGGACGCCCCGCGCTGGAGCAGGAGCTCGACGACCGCGCGCCCGATTCCGCCGGCCGCCCCCGTGACGACCGCACGTCTCCCCTCGAAGTCGAGCGGGCCGGTCATTCGGCCGTCAGCCGTATGCGGAGCTGGTCGATCGCGACGGCGACGATCAGCAGGCAGCCGCGCACGACGTCCTGCCAGAAGGACTCGATGTTGAGCAGCACGATGCCGTTGTTGACCACGCCGATCACGAGGACGCCGAGGATCGTGCCGACGATCGAGCCGCGGCCGCCGGCGAGGCTCGCGCCGCCGAGCACCACGGCCGTGATCGCAGAGAACTCGAGGCCGACCGCCGCGTTGCCCGACCCCTGCCCCGTCTGCGAGGCCAGCAGCAGCCCCGTCAGCCCGACCGCCAGCCCCGAGAGCACGAACCCGAGGAAGATGACCCGGCGCGTGCGGATGCCGGCGAGCCTCGCAGCCGCGGGATTCGCGCCGATCGCGTAGAGCGACCGGCCGAAGGTCGTCATCCTCATCGTCAGCAGCGTCAGCACGACGATCAGGATGAAGATCCAGACCATCCACGGGATGTTCAGGACGGGCCTGTCGATGCCGAGCGTCGTGAACCCGTTGAAGCCGATTGCCTGGCCTTTCGTCGCGATGTAGGCGAACGCGCGCATCACGCCCATCGTCCCGATCGTCGTGATCAGCGCGTTGATCCCGACCACGGTGACGAGGAAGCCGTTGAGCGCGCCGACGCCGAGGCCGACGCCGAGGCCGAGCAGCACCGAGACGATCAACGGACGCCCGTGCACGAACGACTGGGCGAAGACCGCGGTCACGAGCGCGGTCGCGCCGCCGACGGAGAGGTCGAACTGGCCGGCGATCAGGAGCATCGTCGCGGGGCACGCGATGATCCCCACGACCGACGACGCGATCAGGATGTTCGTGAAGTTGTCGGTGTTGAAGAAGTACGGGGACTGGAACGAGAAGAAGATCACCAGCACGGCGAGGACGACGATCAGCGCAGCCGACTCGGGGACGCGCGCGGCCGTGCGCTTCAGGCGTCCGCGCGTCACCTCGCCGACCGGCGCGGGGGGCGCCGCGGCGGCCGAAGCCGCCTGCTGCTCGGGGCCGACGCTCATCCGCCCGCCTCCGACAGCAGCCTGCTCGTGGTGATGTCGTCGCCCGCGAGCTCCGACACGACGCGACCGCGTGACATCACCACGGCCCGGTCGGCGACCTGGACGACCTCCTCGTAGTCCGAGGTCGAGATCAACATGGCAACTCCTTGCTTCGCGAGTTCGCGCATCGACTGGTAGAGCTCGGCCCTCGCACCGACGTCCACTCCCCGGGTCGGCTCGATCATCACGAGGAGCGGCGAGCCGCGTTCGAGCCAGCGGGCGAGGACGACCTTCTGCTGGTTCCCGCCCGAGAGCGTCATCACCAGCTGCGCCGGGTCGTTGCGGGAGCGGATCGAGAGCGCGTCGTGCCAGCGCCGGTACGCAGCCGCCTCGACGCGCCGTGAGATGAGCACGCCGAAGCGGGCGAGCCGCCGCCACGACGAGGCGGCCACGTTCTCCGCCACGGGGCGCACGGGGAGGATCGCCTCGCGCTTGCGGTCTGCGGGGACGAAGCCGATGCCGCGGCCGATCGAGCTCGCCGGCCCACGTGTCGCGCCCTCGACACCCTCGATCGCGATCGACCCCACGCTGAGCCGCCTCAATCCGAACACGGCCTCGGCGACCTCCGCCGAGCCGGCGCCGAGCTTGCCGTACAGCGCGACGATCTCGCCGGGCCGGACCGTCAGCGTCACATCCTCGAACGACCGGTCGCTGCTCGCGCTGCGGAGCTCGAGCGCGGGCCGCTCCCCGAGCCGCCAGTCGCGCGCCGCGGGACGGTTGACCCCCGTGGCGCTGCGGCCGATCATCGCCTCGACGAGCGTCCGCCGGTCGAACGACGGCGTCTCGCCCTCCGCTGCGACGGAGCCGTCGCGCAGGACCTGGACGCGGTCCGAGATCTCGTGCACCTCGTCGAGTCGGTGCGTGATGTAGATGATCGCCGTCCCCTGGTCGCGCAGCCTCCGCAGGAACAGGAAGAGACGATCGACCTCCTGGTGCGAGAGCGCCGCGGTCGGCTCGTCGAGGATGAGCACGCGTGCGTCGTCCGAGAGCGCACGCGCGATCTCGACGATCTGGCGCTCGCCGACACGCAGGTCGCCGACCGGCGCGGCGGGGTCGAGGTGGACGTCCATCTGACCCAGCACCGCCTCTGCGCGCTGGCGCACGGCGCGCCACTGGACGATCCCGCGCGACGACGGCAGGCGGCCGAGCGAGATGTTCTCGGCCACGGTGAGGGTCGGCGCGTCCTGGAACTCCTGGTGGATCATCCTGACGCCCGCCGCTCGCGCCGAGATCGGTGTCAGGTGCGTGAACACGTCGTCGCCGATCGTGATCTCGCCGGCGTCGGGGACGTAGTCACCGGCGATGATCTTCACGAGGGTCGACTTGCCCGCGCCGTTCTCGCCGAGGAGGGCGAGGATCGAGCCGGGAGCGGCGTCGAGGTCCACACCGTGCAGGACCTCGACGCCGCCGAACGACTTGCGAACGCCCTTCGCGCTGAGGAGTGTCGTCATGCGTTCGCGGTGGTGCCTCTCGCTACTTGCAGGCCTGCGGGTAGATCTGCGTGATGTTCGCGGGCGTGATCACCTTGTGGTTGGTGTAGACGTACCGCGGCTCCTTGTGGTGCTTGATCAGCCCGATCAGCACCGGCACGATCCGGAACCCGTAGAGCTGCGGGAAGTACGCGGTGTCGTCGACCCAGTTCTTGAACGGGTTCTTGCCGCAGATGTACGGCCACGACGTGGGGTCGCCGCCCTGTGCTCCGACGTAGATGTCACCGAGCCGGTTCGCGCTCTGCGCCGCCTTGATCGCTCCGATCGCCTGGTCGTCGTTCGTCGCGACCACGAGCAGCTTGTGGGCGCTGGGCAGCCGGGACAGCGTGTCGGTGAACGGCTGAATCGTGCCGTCCGTGGTGGCGTTCGTCGTGACCTTCGTGACGGTCACGCTGGGGCACGCAGACTTCACTCCGGCAAGCTCGCCGTTCTCGCGGTCGATGACCACCTTGCCCGCGGTTGGTGCGTTCAGCGAGAGCAGGCCGTCGACCTGGCAGCCCCACTTCGCCTTCGCGTAGGCGCCGAGCGCCTGGCCGTCGAGGAAGCCGGCCCGGAAGTTGTTCGCGCCGAAGAAGACCTTCTCGCACGGCGGCTGGTGGATGTCGATCGCCACCGTCGGCACGTTCGGCCCCGCCGCACAGACGCGCGGAGCGGCCGTGGCGTCGAGCTGGAA
Organism: uncultured Burkholderiales bacterium; assembly: GCA_964548555.1. Taxonomy (GTDB): domain Bacteria; phylum Actinomycetota; class Acidimicrobiia; order IMCC26256; family JAMXLJ01; genus JAMXLJ01. The sequence continues at coordinate 15,804 of CAZJSY010000015.1, read as the reverse complement.
GTTCGCGATTCCCTGGACGCCCTGCGTCTTGAACTGCGCGGCGCAGTTGATCGCCTTCTGGGCGTCGAGGTTGGAGTCGCACTCGACGAGCTGCACCCCGTACTTCTTCGCCGCCGCCTCGATGCTCTTCCGGACGATGACGACGAACGGCAGCTGGTCGGAGAGGTTGATGTAGCCGATCTTGATCTTCGCGCTGGGCGCGGCGGCCTTGCTCGCCGCGACCGGCTTCGCCGACGCCGTGCTCAGCGCTGCGAGGGCGAGGAGCGCAGCGGCGACTGCGACTGCGGCCGGCCTGAGACTGCGGGGAGAACGCACTCGAACACCTCCGGGTGGACGACGCTTTGACCGAAGCCGGCGACGGGCGACCGGATTCGATTCCAGTGGGCCCGAGCGTACGGGGCGGAAACCCGTGCGTCAAGCGGCGCGAATCGGTTCTGGAAAGGATTCGACCCGCGTCCCCGGACGGTCTAGAATCGTCGATCGTGACGAGCGCTCCCGCCGCCGGCGTCCACCACGTCGGCATGAGCGTCGCCGACCTCGACGAGGCGCTCGCCTTCTGGCGCGCCTTCCTCGGGATCGAGCCGCGCTGGCGGACCGTGCTCGACCGGCCGTACCTCGGACGCCACGTCGGCTACCCGGGCGTCTCGATCGACGCCGCCTTCCTCGACCTGCCAGGCGGGACCGTGCTCGAGCTCCTCGACTACCGGGTCGAGGCGAAGGAGCCGAACCCCGACGCCACCGCGAATCCGGGCAACGTCCACCTCTGCCTCGCCGTCGACGACGCGAGGGCGGCCTGGGAGCGAGCGGTCGCAGCGGGCGCCCGGCCGCTCGTCCAGGAGGGGCCCGTCGAGGTGGAGGGCGGGCCGAACAAGGGGGCGCGGGCCGCCTACCTGCGGATCCACGACGGGATCTCGCTCGAGCTCTTCCAGCCGCCGCGGTGAGCGAGCGTCGGTACGAGCGGCTCCACCCGGCAGAGCTCCGGCTCGCCGTCGAACGGACGCCGCTCGCGTTCGTGCCGGTCGGGACGCTCGAGTTCCACGGCGAGCACCTCCCGTTCGGGGTCGACTCCTACGAGGCGCACGGGCTCTGCCTGCGCGCCGCCGAGCTGGCCGGCGGAGTCGTCCTCCCGCCGACGTACCTCGCCTCCGGCTGTCTCGACCTGCCGTTCACGCTCACCTTCGAGCCGGCGCTCGTCGAGACGTGGGTGCGCGCCACGATCGCGCAGCTCGCGCGGCGCGGCTTCCGCGCGGTCGTCGTCCTCACAGGGCACGGGCCGCTCGACCTCAACCACCTGCTGAAGCGGGTCTGCGCGGAGGCCACGGACGTCGCCGCCTACGGCCTCTGCTGGCTCGAGCTCAACGCGGCTCGGCTGGCGGGCCCCGAGCTCGGCGAGCCGACCTGCGTCGACCACGCCGCGATGGTCGAGACGTCGTGGATGCTCGCCCTCGAGCCCGAGCTCGTGCTGCTCGACCGCCTCTCCGACGACCCGTCGGCGCGCCACGAGGGCGTCTACGGGCCGAACCCGCGCTTCACCGCGTCGCGCGACTTCGGCGAACGGCAGATCCAGGCCGCCGCCGAGCTCCTCGCCGAGCGCGCACGCGCGCTGCTCGCGGGCGACCGCGTCGACCAGCACGCGGACCTGCGCGCGTTCGTCGAGCATGCGTGGCCGGAGCGGCCGCGCCTGCGCGGCCGTTCGCCGGCGGAGCTGGTGCTCGAGAACCACGGCCGTGCGTCGCGCTACGTCACCTCGCTCGACGTGACGGTGGACGGAGAGCGCCCGCACGAGCTCGTGCTCGTCAACCGGTCGCCCGGGGAGACCGGTGTCCAGTTCCGAGCGAGCGAGCTCGCTCCGGAGCGCGGGTTCTACGTGCGGCGCGGCCAGGAGGCGACGATCTCGCTCGGCGGGCTCGCGGTCGCGCCGGGACGCCGCCGGGTCCACGCCGAGGTCGGCCTCGGCGGTGTGACCACGCTGGTCCTCGACGACGACGTCGAGTTCACGACCTGACACGCGACAGAGGAGGGAACGGAATGGCGAAGCTGCGACTCGGGGTGATCGGCGCCGGCTCCTGGGCGGTTGCGTCGCACCTGCCGAACTTCGCGAAGCGCCGTGACGACGTCGAGTTCGTCGGCGTCGCCAGGAAGGGGCAGGAGCTGCTTCGGAAGATCAAGGACGACTGGGGCTTCGCGGTCGCGAGCGAGGACTACCGCGACGTGATCGACGCCGGCATGGACATCTGCCTCGTCGCGAGCCCGCACGGGCTCCACTACGAGCATGCCAAGGCGGCGCTCGAGGCGGGCGCCCACGTGCTCTGCGAGAAGCCGTTCACGCTCGAGCCGGCCCACGCGTGGGAGCTCGACCGGATCGCGAAGGAGAAGGGGCTCCACCTCGTCCTGAGCTACGGCTGGAACTACCTCCCGTGGACCCGCGAGGCGAAGCGGCTGATGCACGAGCACGGGATCGGCGAGATCGAGGAGTCGGCCATCCAGATGGCGTCGGTGACTCGGGAGCTGCTCGCCAACCTCGCCGCGTACCCCCAGGCGTCGCCGGACGCGATCCCCGAGCAGGCGACGTGGACCGACCCGCGGAACGGCGGCGGCTACGGCCAGGCGCAGTTGACGCACGCGCTCGGCGTCGCGCTCTGGCTCACGGGCCTCCGCGGCGAGGCGGTCTTCGCGCTGATGAAGGCCGTCCTCGAGGCCCCGGTCGAGCACCACGCCGCGTGCGTGATCCGCTACGACAACGGCTCGATCGGGACGATGTCGGGCGCCTCGAACCACACCGGCGCGCTCGACAACCGCCACGAGCTGGAGATCCGCGCGATCGGCTCGGAAGGCGAGCTCGTGGTCGACCTCGGGCGCGACTACCTGTGGCTCTGGCGGAACGACGGCTTCGAGGCGAAGCCGGAGGTCGAGCCGGGCGGCTTCTTCTACAACTGCGACGGCCCTCCGAACACGCTGGTCGACCTCGCGCTCGGCAAGGACGTCGAGAACTGCTCGCCCGCGGAGCTCGGTGCGCGTACCGTCGAGATCCTCGACGCCGCGTACCGCAGCGCCCAGAGCGGTCAGCTCGAGCGCGTCCGGGCGGGCTAGGTCGGTCGGGTGGGGGCGACGCTCCTGGCGCTGCTCGCGGCCGCGAGCTTCGCCGTCGCGACGATCTTCACGAAGCGGATGGTCGTCGCGTACCCACCGCAACAGCTGATCGGCCCGCTGTTCGCCCTCAACGCGCTGCTCGTCGTCCCGCTCCTGCCGTTCGTCCACTGGCACCTCAGCGCGACGATCGTGCTGCTGCACGCCGGCTCGGTGCTCTGCCTCGTCGTCGGCGCGTGGTGCATCTTCAAGCTGTTCGTCTACGGGAGCGCGTCGGCGGTCGCGATCGGCCAGGCGATGGCGCCCATCCCCGCCCTCGCCTTCACGGCGCTCTTCCTCACCGGGTCGGTGACGTGGCCGCAGGCGGCCGCGGCCGCGATCGTCTCGGTCGCGGTGCTGGCGGCGGTGGGGGGCTCGTTCGGCACGCTGCCATCCTCGCGGGCCATCCCGCTGATCGCGGGGAACGCGGCGCTCAACGGGCTGCTCGTCGTCCTCTCGAAGCTGCTGACGAACCGCGGGCTCGGCGTCGGGGAGATCTACTTCGTGCGGACGACCGTCGCCGCCGCCGTGTGGACGGCTCTCGCGATCCCGCGGGGCATCCCGCTGCGCGCCTATCCGAAGCTGTTCGTGCGTGCGAGCTTCACCACGGCCTACTTCGCGTTGATCATCCTCGCCCTGCAGCGCGGCAGCCCCGCGACCGTCCAGACGCTCATCGCGACGACGCCGCTCATGCTCATCGTCGGAACGTTCCTCGTCCGCCGGCGGGCGCTGCCCGTCCGGCTCGTCTTCGCGAGCTGCGCCGTCGTCGCCGGCGTCGCACTCGCAGCCCGCTGAAAGGAGAAGTCCGAGTGGCGACCGCGATCACCCATCCAGAGGTCCACACGTTCGACGCGCCGTACTCCGCGGCACTGCGCGTCGGCAACCTGCTCTTCGTCTCCGGGACCGTCGCCGTGGACGAGCACGGGACGCTCGTCGGGCCCGGCGACCTCGCTGCGCAGGCGCGGCAGGCGCTGCTGAACATTCAGCGGCTGCTCGAAGCCGCAGGTGCCGGCTGGGGCGACGTCGCGCAGCTCACGTACTACCTCGCCGACATCTCGAACTGGGCGGCGGTCGCCGACGTTCGCCGCGAGTTCCTCTCGGAGCCCTACCCGGCCGGGACCGCCGTCGAGGTCTCGCGCCTCGTCAAGACCGACTGGCTGATCGAGATCGAGGCGATGGCCGTGCTGCCCTGACCGCCGCCGCGATTTCCGCGACCGCCTCGTCCGCCTGGTCGCCGCAGAAGGTGCGGAGCCGGGCGAAGCCGTGGATCTGGCCGTCGTACTGCGTGAGCGTGACCGGCACGCCCGCCTCGCGGAGGCGGCGCGCGTAGGCCGCTCCCTCGTCGGCGAGCGGGTCGTGCTCGGCCGTCTGCACGAGCGCGGGCGCCACGCCCGCGAGGTCGGTCGCGCGGAGCGGGGAGGCGTGCGGATGACCCCCGTCCGCGCCGTCGAGGTAGCGCGCCCAGTACCACTCCATCTTGGCGCGGGTCAGGTTGAGCCCCTCGCCGAGCCGGAGGTAGCCGCTCGAGTCGAGGTCGGCGTCCGTCACCGGGTAGATCAGCACCTGGAGCGCGAGCGGCAGGCCCTCGTCGCGGGCGCGCAACGCGACCACCGCCGCGAGGTTGCCGCCGGCGCTGTCGCCTGCGACGACGAGCCGCTGGGCGTCGGCGCCGAGCTCGGCCGCATGCTCCGCGACCCAGCGCGTCGCGGTCAGCGCGTCGTCGGCCGCGGCCGGGAAGGGGTGCTCGGGCGCCAAGCGGTAGTCGACCGAGACGACGACCGCGGGCGTGCGGGCCGCGACGGCGCGCGTGAGGGGGTCGTGCGACTCGATCGTCCCGACCACCCAGCCGCCGCCGTGGAAGTAGACGATCGCCGGCAGCGGGCGATCCGCCTGCGGCCTGTAGACGCGTACGCGGATGCCCCCGATCTCCCGATCCTCGACGTGCGCGACCTCGTCCGGTTCGCCCCACGCCGCGAGCGTCTCGTCGTCCGTCGCACGGCGCGCCTGCTCGAGGGGGACCTCCCACACCATCGGCGCCGAACGAACGAGCTCGACGTACTCCCTCGCGCCGGGGTGGAGCTCCGCCATCAGGCGGGAACCGCGGGTGGGAGGTCGGCCACCGTCGTCCAGCCCGGCGCTGCGTCGACCACCCGCCGTACCGAGTTCGCGACGATCGACGCCGAGCCGGATTGAGGGTTCATTCCCGGCGTGACGGCCATGCTCACGCCGCCGTGGGGGCCGGAGATCTCCATCGCGTCACGTGGCTCGAGGCCGATCTCCGCCGGCGCGACGTGGCCGGTGAAGAGCGCCTCGAACCAGAGCCTGCCGCCCGCGCTCGCCAGGTAGCGCTGGCGGAAGCCCGCCGTCCGTCCGGGCTCGACCGTGAGCGACGACGCGGCCAGTTGGCGCTCGGCGAAGATGGGCTCGAGCTCGCGGTCGATCCGTTCGATCCGGACACCGAGGCGCGCCGCGACGACGCGCATCGACTGCGGGAAGCCGACATGGCCGGTGACCTGCCCGCTGCGGCGTCCTTCCTCGAACGACTCGGCCGAGTGGCCGACGCCGATCCGGTTGAGGACGGCCGCGCCGAACCCGGAGAGATCGACGACGCGCTCGACGTGCAGCGACGCGACCTCCGGGACGACGCCGCAGGCGGTGAGGACGAGCGCGTCGAACGCGAACCCGGGGTTCAGGCCCGCGCCGAGCACCGTGACGCCCCGGCTCCGCGCCAACGCGTCGAGCCGGTCGGCGACCGCCGCGTCGTTCGCCCACGGGTAGGCCGCCTCCTCCGCCGTCGTGATCACGTTCGATCCCGCCTCGACGGCGTCGCGCACGTCGTCGGCGATCCCGGCGAGGAACGAGGTCGTCGCGATCACGACGACGTCCGCGCCGGAGCGGAGCGCCTCGTCCCGCGCGTCCCGGCCGAAGACGCCGAGCACCTCGATGCCGTCGCGCCGGCGCAGGATCTCGGCGCTGTTGGTCGAGACCTGGCCGGCTCCGTAGAAGGCGACGCGGAGCGGCCTGTCCATCAGTACATCAGCCAGCCGCCGCTGACGTTGATCGTCGCGCCGGTGATGTAGCTCGCGTGGTCGGACGCGAGGAAGACGACGGTGCCGGCGAGCTGGTCCGGCGCCGCCATGTAGCCCAGCGGGATCATGTCGATCGACGCCTGCAACTGCTCGTCGGTCAGCCCGCCGCGCATCATCGGGGTGTCGACCGCGCCCGGCGAGACGGAGTTCACGGTGATGCCGTCCTTCGCATAGGTCCGTGCGAGCCCGCGACACATCGACACGACGCCGCCCTTCGCCGCCGCGTAGACGACCGAGCCGCCGAAGCCGCCCGTCCACCAGCCCTGCGACGTGAAGTTGATCAGGCGGCCGCCCCGGCCCTGCTCGCGCATGATCCGCGCAGCCCAGCGGTTGAGGAAGAAGCCCGCCTTGAGGTTGACGTCGTGCTGGAAGTCCCAGTCTTCCTCGGTGACGTCGTCGACGTCGTTCACGCGCCGGAGGACGGCGGCGACGTGGGCGAGCACGTCGAGGCTGCCGAACTCGGACTGCGCGCGGCGGAGGAGCGGCTCGTGCCCGGCGAGGTCGCGCAGGTCCGCTGCCACGGAGCGGTGCCCGTCCCCCTCGAGCGTCGGCACCAGCTCGGCGAGCGCGTCCTCCTTCACGTCGACGGCGTAGACGCTCGCCCCGGCCGCCGCGAACGCCCGCGCGACCGCGCCGCCGATGCCGCCGCCGGCGCCCGTGACGACGACGCCCTTGCCTTCCAAGCCGGCTCCGACACTCCACGCCATTGCCCTTCAGCCTCCTCCGGGTATCGTTTCCGGGAACGGTTCGACAGTACCCGCGAGCGATTTACGATGTCAATCCACCGGGTCGTGGAGGCGAAGGAGGGTCGAATGGAGGGCTCGTTCGCAGGTCGTGTTGCGGTCGTCACCGGAGGGGCGCGCGGGATCGGTGACGCGATCGTCCAGGCGCTGCTCGAGTGGGGCGCGGGCGTCGTCGTCCTCGACAAGGTCGCCCCCGCCGAGGCGCGCGCCGGCGTCCGCTACCTCGAGGCGGACGTCTCCGATCCGCAGAGCGTCTCCGCGGCGTTCGCGACGGTCGACGGAGACGAGGGGCGCGTGGACGTGCTCGTCAACAACGCCGGGATCCAGCGCGCGGGCCTGATCGGCCGGATCTCGTTCGAGGACTGGTCGGACGTGATCGGCACGCACCTGACCGGCACGTTCAACTGCTGCTCGCAGGCGGTGCCGCGGATGATCCGGGGCGGTCGCGGCGGCGCGATCGTCAACATCGCGTCCGTCGCCGGCTTCCTCGGCCTGCCGGGACGCGGCCCCTACTGCGCGGCGAAGGCCGGGATCATGGGCCTCACCCGCGCGCTCGCCCTCGAGGTCGCCGAGCTCGGGATCCGCGTCAACGCGGTCGCCCCGGGCTTCACCCGAACCGCGCTCCTGCAGCAGGCGCTCGACGACGGCTCGCTCACCGAGGGCTGGATGACGCAGCGGGTGCCGCAGCGGCGTCTCGGCACGCCCGAGGAGATCGCGCAGGCCGTGCGCTGGCTCGCCGGCGACGACGCCGCCTTCGTCACCGGCCAGAGCCTGCCCGTTGACGGCGGCTGGACGATCCAGGGCATCTCGGCCGCGCCCGAATGGCTCGCGACGCCGGCGAGCTGACCATCGACCGAAAGGAACGAAGACGATGAAGAAGCCGATCGAGGTCGTCGCCGAGGGCCTCGGGCACCCGGAAGGCCCCGATGTCCTCCCCGACGGCCGGGTCGTGCTCGCAAACACCTACGCGAGCGAGATCACGGTCTGGGAGCAGGGCAAGGGCGCCGGCACCTACGCCTACATGGGCGGCGGGCCGAACGCCTGCATGTACGGCACGGACGGCTACGTCTACGCGACGCAGTGCCCCACGGTCGGGGCGTGGGTTGCGCCGGAGAGGCGCGAGCCGTCGATCCAGCGGGCGGCACCGGACGGGACGGTCGAGTACGTCGCGACCGAGGCCGACGGGATGAAGCTGACGGCGCCGAACGACCTAACCTTCGGCCCGGACGGCCGTCTCTACTTCACGGATTCGGGCGATTGGAACATCGAGACCCGCCCGCATCGGGGGTACATCTGCGTGATCGACACCGACGGCAGCTGCCACGTGCTCGAGGAGCTCGAGCCCGTGTACCCGAACGGCATCGTCGCCGATCCCGACGGGTCGATCGTCTGGGTCGAGTCGTACACGCGGCGCGTGATCCGGCGGTCCCCCGACGGCTCGAAGGACGTCATCCACGAGCTGCCGGAGGGCCACATTCCCGACGGCTTCAAGCTCGACGCGGACGGGAACTACTGGATCACCACGTTCGGCTCCGGCGGGCTCGACGTGATCGACCACGACGGCAACCACGTCGACTTCCTCGAGACCGGCGGCGTCGTCCTGAACTGCACCTTCGACGGCACGACGCTCTACGTCTGCGACTTCGGCACCACCGAGACGCAGGACCCGAACTCGGCGCCGATGTTCGGCAAGCTGCTCAAGGTCGACCTCGGCGTGCAGGGAATGCCCCCGTTCCGCGGCGCGATCCAGGTCGGGTGAGCGGGATGCGCATCCATTCCGTCGAGGCGATCCCCGTCAGCTACCCCGAGCCGAACGACTTCAACGCGCTCCGCCACCTCTGCCTCTGCAAGATCACGGCCGACGACGGTCAGGTCGGCTGGGGCGAGTCGATCACGCAGTTCCCGGAGGCGAGCTTCGCCACCAAGGCGGTGATCGAGGGGATGGCCGAGAGCCTGCTCGGGCGGGACCCGACCCACACCGAGGCGCTGTGGCGCCAGAACAAGCACCAGGCCTGGTGGTACGGCTACGGCGGCGGCATCGCGTCCTACGCCGTCGCCGCGCTCGACATCGCGCTCTGGGACCTGAAGGGCAAGGCCGCGAACATGAGCGTGCTCGACCTGCTCGGCGGGCCGGTGCACGAGCGCCTGCCTGCGATCGCCTCGTGTCACGGCCACTACTCCTCGATCCCGGCGATGGTCGAGGAGGCGCAGGAGTGGCTGTCGACGGGTCTCCAGGGCGTGAAGACGGGCTTCGGGAAGCGCGGCGACGCCCATCTCGGCTACGAGCACGACCGCGACGTCGAGTACGTGCGCGCGATGCGCGAGGGGATCGGCGACGACAAGATGCTGATGATCGACAACGGCATCGCGATCACGTGGGACGTCACCGATGCGGTGCGGCGCATGCGGGCGATGGAGGAGTACGACCTGACGTGGGTCGAGGAGCCGCTCGGCGCCTGGGACCCGGAGGGGTACGCGACGTTGCGGGCCAAGACGTCGACGCGAATGGCGTACGGCGAGAAGGAGTGGACGCTCGAGGGGTTCGAGCGCGTGCTCGCCACCGGCACGGTCGACGTCGTCGGCGTCGACCCCGGCCGCGCCGAAGGCATCACGGGGTTCAAGAAGGTCTGCGACCGGGTCGAGGCCTACCGGCGGCAGGCGAACGCGCACGCCTGGTCGTCGGCCATCGTCACGGCCGCGAGTCTCGCGATCTCGTTCAGCTCGCCGGCCTGCAAGCTGTTCGAGTTCAAGCCGCTCCGCAACCCGATGCAGCACGACCTGGTCCCCGAGCCGTTCGACCACGTCGACGGGTGGGTGTACCCGCCGCAGGGGCCGGGGCTCGGGATCGAGGTGAGCGAGGAGGTCGTCGACGGCTTCCGCAGCGAGAAGGTGCTGGCGGCGGCGCAATGAGGGGGTCGAGGGGCACCTGACCTCAGAATCGTTTCCGGTAGCGATTGACGCCTGCCAGAGTGGGCGCAATACTGGCCCGGTTCCGACCAGCTAGGAGGACAGAGGATATGCGGAGGGCATCTGAGGACGGGCGGAGCCGGAGGACGCTCCGCCCGGGGCTGATGACAGCGACCGTGGCCGTGGTTGCGGCCCTGGTGTTCGTGGCCGTCGGCAGCGCGCGGGTGGACGGCTTCTCGTTCAAGCTGCGCCACGGCGGGACGTTCACGCTCAACCCGTCGATCTTGGCCAAGGTCAAGTCGAACAAGCCGGTGAACTACGTGTTCTCGTACGGCTCGTGCTCGATCCAGGGCTTCTCGCAGCAGTACCAGGCGGGCTACGACTACTCGATCCCGTACGCGAGCAAGATCTACCCGCTCAGCGCCAAGCGGCTCTGCCCGGCACAGACGCAGCAGGACGTCAACACGCAGATCAACCAGATCCAGGCGCTGCTGAACACGAATCAGATCGACTGCCTCTCGATCGAGCCGCAGTCGAGCACGAGCATGGCGCCGCTCGTCGCGCAGGTGCTGAAGAAGGGCATCCCGGTCTTCACAGTCGGTCTGTCCACGTTCGGCGACGAGCTGACGAACTTCACGCAGGTGCCGATCAAGGAAGGTGCGACCGCGGCCGCGACGGTCCTCTCGTACATGAATGCGCACCACCTGCATTTCAAGAACTTCGCGGTCTCCGGTGGTGACCCGACGCAGTACTGGGCACAGAATCGTGCGCTCGGCTTCCGGCTCGCCATCCAGAAGGCGATCCCGGGCGCGCACTTCATCAACACCGAGAAGACGATGCTCAACACGTCGTACGACCCGGGCAAGACGTACGACACGTTCAAGGCCTTCCTCTCGGGCGCCGGCGCGAAGGTCGACGTGATCGAGAACGTCGACATCGGCGGCGGCTACGCGGCACAGGCGATCAAGGACACGGGGCATGCCGGCAAGGCGTTCAGCGTCGGCTGGAACGTGATCCCGAATGAGATCGCGGCGATCAAGAACGGCACGCAGATCGCGCTCTTCGACCAGAACTGGCCGCAGCAGGCCGCGTTCGGGGCGGTCGCGTGTGCCGAGTTCTTCAAGCACAACGGCAAGATCCTGCCGAACACCCAGCAGCTGACCGTGATCACGAAGGCCAACCTCGCGTCCGGCCTGCAGAAGCTGAAGCAGTTCAAGTCGTACGCACTGACCGGTCTCCCGAACAGCTAGGAGCAACCGACTCGCGAGGGGGCGGCGGCACGTCGCCGCCCCCTCGATCACCCTGGACATGACCAACGTCAGCGAGGACATCATCGAGACCCCGACGACCGCCGGCCCCGGCATGCGACGGAGCAGCCTGGGATGGGCGCGTTCGGCGCTCGCGCGTTTCGGGGGAGTCACGCTCGCCGTCGTCATCGTCGGCGCCTACTTCCAGATCCGCACGAACGGGCTGCTGCTGACCGGCAGCAACATCGAGACGATCATCCGCGGCCTCTCGACGATCGCGATCATGGGCTTCGGCCTCACCGCCGTGATCATCGCGGCCGAGATCGACCTCTCCTTTGCGGCGGTCTACGGGCTCAGCACGAACATCGTCGCGGTCCTCTGGTTGACGCACGGCTGGTCGGTCTACGTGGCGATCCTCGTCGCGCTCGCCGCCGCGGTCGGCGTCGGCCTCTTCAACGCGTTCTTCACGGCGGTCGTCAAGATCCCGTCCTTCATCGCGACCCTCGGGTCGAGCACGCTCGTCTTCGGGCTGACGCTCTGGGTGGGGCAGACGCAGAACATCAGCTACCAGTACCCGCCGATCGGCAAGCCGCCGGCGGCGAAGGGCGATGTCAACTTCTTCTCGCACCTCGGCGCTGCGTCGCTCCCGGGCAACTTCCCGGAGCAGGGGCTCTGGACGGCAGGTCTCCTGATCGTCGTCTGGTTCCTGCTCAGCCGCACGCTCTTCGGCTTCCGTCTGAAGGCGATCGGCGGCAGTCGCGCCGCCGCCGAGGTCGTGCGCCTGCCGGTGAAGAAGTACGTCTTCCTGGCGTTCGTCCTGTGCGCGGTGACCGCGTGCATCGCCGGTCTGCTCGACTTCTCGTTCGTGGGGACGGCGAGCCCCGACGACGGCCAGGCGTACCTCTTCCCGGTGTTCGCCGCCGTCATCATCGGCGGCGCGAGCCTGGCCGGAGGCAAGGGCGGCGCGATCGGGACGGTGACCGGCGCGCTGCTGCTCGCCGTCCTCGCCAACGGCTTCGCGCTGATCGCGGCCGGGCCGTTCGCCCAGCAGATCTTCCTCGGCACCGTCACTGTCGGCGCCGTGGTGATCGACCGGTTCACGAGCATCCGGCGGACGTAATGGAAGCCGGCGCCACCGGTGTCGTCATCCGCGGCTTGCACAAGCGCTACGGCGACACGGTCGCGCTGAACGGCCTCGACCTGCACGCACGCCCCGGCGAGATCTTCGGCATCGCCGGCCCGAACGGCGCCGGGAAGAGCACGATGGTGAAGATCCTCGCCGGCGAGGTCGGCTGGGACGAGGGCGAGATCCACGTCGACGGGCAGCCGTGGTCGGACGACTACGGCTCGAACCGCGTTGCCGTCGTCCACCAGGAGCCGCAGCTCTTCCCGAACCTCACCGTGGCCGAGAACATCGTCGCCGGCTACGAGGAGCGCGGCTGGCGCTGGCCGAAGCCCGGCGACGCGCACCACGGGCTGTTCGAGGAGCTCGGGCTCGGGCCGGTCCGCGACCGGATCCTCGGCGAGCTCGGCCTCGCCGCCCAGCAGCGAACCGAGATCACGCGTGCCCTCGCCCGCGACGCGCGGGTCATGCTCTTCGACGAGCCCAACTCGGCGCTGACGCCCGACGAGTCGGCCGAGTTCTTCCGTCTCGTGCGACAACTCGCGAACGCGGGCCAGGTGGTGATGTTGATCTCGCACCGCCTGACCGAGCTCGCCGCGAACTCGGATCGAGTCGCGATCATCCTCGACGGTCGCTGCGTTCGGCTCCTCGAGGGCGCCGACAAGACCGCGGAGAACATCGCGGAGACGCTGGTGCGGGGAATCGGGATCACACCGGCGGGCGAGGGCGGCGGAGCGCGCGGGGCAGTGGCGTCGGAGTCCTACGGGCTGGAGCTCGAGGGCGTGAGCGATGCACGCGGCGTCTTCTCGTCACTCGATCTGGCGCTGCCGAAGGGGATGATCACCGCGTTGATCGGCGTCGAGGGCTCGGGAGCCCGCGAGATCGTTCGAGCCTGCGGCGGCCTGCGCCGGGTGCACGGCCGCATCCTCGTCAACGGCGACGAGATCCGCGTCTCGCAGCTGCACACGCATGCGAGCTACGTCGCGGCGGACCGCGCGGCGAGCCTGTTCTCGAACCTGAGCGTGGGCGAGAACCTCGTCATCCGCCTCGACAGCGAGATCTCCCGCGGCGTCCTCGGCCTCCGCCCGTTGCGGATGCGGAGAATCGCGGAGGAGCTCCGCACGAACTTCCAGGTCAAGGCGGCCGGCATCGACATGGGCATCCGTTCGCTCTCGGGCGGCAACCAGCAGAAGGTCGCGATCGCGGCGGCGGTCGGCGCGAAGCCGGACGTGCTCGCGCTGGAGGAGCCGACGCGCGGTGTCGACATCTCGAGCAAGGCCGAGATCTACGAGATCCTGCGACGTTTCGCAGCGGACGGCGGGACCGTCCTCCTCTTCTGCACCGAGATCCCGGAGGTGTACGAGGTCGCCGACCGGGTCCACGTCGTCTCGGACGGCGCGCTCGCCGAGCCGCTCGACGTCGCCTCGTTCGCCGACATGGAGGCGCTCGCGAAGGCCGTGGCGGCGCTCGAGACGCACGGCGCGGCGCGCCGCCGGGCGGCGGCAGGCTTCTAGATTCGAAACACGCGCTCTGCGTTCCGCGAGAAGAGCGCCTCCTGCTCGGCTCGCGAGTAGCCGCCGATGATCTCCGCGTAGGCGTCCACGACGTCGCCGTACGAGCTGTAGAGCCGGTCGACGGGCCAGTTCGTGCCGAAGAACGACCGCTCGGTTCCCCAGGCCTCGATGCAGGCCTCGACCCAGGGGCGGATGCTGTCGACCGTCCACTGGTTGTCGCACATGCCGAGACCGGAGATCTTGACGACGGTGTTCGGTGCCGCCGCTGCGTCGTTCATGCCGCGCTTCCACATCTCGAAGTACTCGCGATCGCGCTGCCGCGGGAACCCGGCGTGGTCGATGCAGAGGACGACGTCGGGGTAGCGCTCGGCCAGCGCACGCGCCTTCGGCAGATTCTCGGGCAGCACGTCGAGGCAGAAGACGAGGTCGTGCTTCGCGAGGAGGCCGTATCCGCGCTGCCACGTGTCGTCGACGAGGTAGTCGCCCTGGCCGAAGTCGCGAATGCCGCGGAGGTTCGCGTACTGCAGATGGCGCTCGAGCGTCGCCTCCGCCTCCGGGCTCGCAAGGTCGCAGTGCGCGACGATCCCGTGCGGGAAGCCGGTGGCGTCCGCCTGTTCCTGCAGCCAGCGTGTCTCCTCGACCGGGTCCTCGATCCCGAGCGCGGCCTGCACGTGGACGGCCTTGGTCACGTGCTGGAAGCGCGTCTCGGCGATGTACTGCGGCGCCATGTAGCGCAGCACCTTCAGGGCGTCGATGTTCCCCAGGACCGGGTGGATCCAGTCGGGCTGGAGCCAGGAGTAGTAGAGGCTGTCGTCCTTCAGGTCCCAGTAGTGGACGTGCGTGTCGACGAACGGCAGATCGGCCACGAGGGTGCCTCCTAGACGCGGGCTGGAATCGTTGCCTGCGAATCTACCGCAGTCGCGCGGCGACGGCGTCGCCGACCTCGCGCGTCGCGGCCGAGCCGCCGATGTCCCGGGTGCGGATGCCCTCGCGACACGTCGCCTCGACCGCGTCGAGGACGCGCTTCGACGCTGCGGCCTCCCCGAGCTGCTCGAGCATCAGCGCGGCGCTCCAGATCGCGCCGACGGGGTTCGCCACGCCTTTCCCCGCGATGTCGGGGGCCGAGCCGTGCACGGGCTCGAAGATGGACGGCCTGTCGGTGCCGGGAGCCACGCTCGCGCTCGCGGCCATGCCCATGCCGCCCTGGAGGACGGCGGCGATGTCGGTCAGCACGTCGCCGAAGAGGTTGGATGCGACGACGACGTCGAGGCTCAACGGGTTGCTGATCATCCGCGCGGCGAGCGCGTCGACCAGCATCCGGTCGACGGTCACGTCCGGGAACGAGGCCGAGAGCTCCTCGACGACCTCGTCCCACAGCACGTAGCCGTACCGCGACGCGTTCGACTTCGTCGCGCTCGTCAGCCTTCCGCTTCGAGCCTGCGCGAGCTGGAACGCGTAGCGCACGACGCGCTCGACGCCCGCGCGCGTGAAGACGCCCGACTCGACCGCGACCTCGAGCGGCTGCCCACGGTGCGCGCGGCCGCCGACGCCCGAGTACTCGCCCTCGGTGTTCTCGCGCACGAAGAGCAGGTCGACCTGCGGCGAGCCGGCGAGCGGGGAGGGGACGCCGTCGAGCAGGCGTGCGGGACGCAGGTTCGCCCACAGGTCGAGTCCCTGCCGGAGCGGGAGGAGAAGCCCCCAGAGGGTGACGTCGTCCGGCACCCGAGGGTGCCCGACCGCCCCGAGCAGCACGGCGTCGTACCCGCGGACGACCTCGAGCGCGTCCGGCGGCATCATCGTCCCGTGCTCGAGGTAGTGCTCCGTTCCCCACGGCAGCTCGTGCCAGTCGAGGCCGAGCTCGAGCGCGTCGACCACCTTCACCGCCTCGGCGACCACCTCGGGCCCGACCCCGTCTCCAGCGATGATCGCGACCTGGTGCGGCACGGGCAGAAGCTTAGGCGACGGTCTCGCTGGCCTGTCGCGTCTCGGCGCGTCGATCTGGGGCTACACTGTCCGCCGACCCGGGGCGGTTAGCTCAGTTGGGAGAGCACCAGC
>CAZJSY010000014.1:10604-41750 GCA_964548555.1 uncultured Burkholderiales bacterium | reverse complement strand
AGACCGGCCCCTCGCCGAACCGGATCCCCGTCGCCACGACCACCGACTTCAACGTCTCCGGCTCCCTCGGGCCGCGTCCTCCCGGGCATCCGCCCAGGACGCGGCTTCGTCCGCACGGTGAGAAAGCGAGGGTACCTGACGCCGCAGTCAGGCACCGGCGTACGATACGAACGCCACCACGACCAAGGAGAACGTGTATGGCGCGCATCAAGGTGCTCGACCCGACCGCGCCACCGCCCGACGTCGACGAGGATCCCGGGCCCGACGCCGGATCGCTCGCCGGTCGTCTCGTCGGCATCCGCTACGACGACGCGTGGAAGAGCTTCGAGTGGGTCATCGACGAGTGGGTGCCCCGCTTGGAACAGGCCGGCGCGCGGGTGCGGCTGTGGGAGGCGGGCAACCGGATCGGAGACGAGGGAGAGCGGACGTTCAAGGAGCTCGACGATTTCGCCACCGACGTCGACATCGCGCTCGTCGGCCTCGGGAACTGAGGCAGCTGCACCTCTTGGAGCGTCCACGACACGGTCGAGGTCGCGAACAAGGGGAAGACGGCGGTCGTCGTCGTAACTGCCGAGTTCGAGAGTCTGGCCCACACCATGGCGGCGAACGCCGGACGTGCGGGTCTACGCGTCCACGTGCTCCCGTACCCGCTGGAGTCACGTCCCGAGCGCGAGGTCCGCGAGATCGCGCGCCGGCACTGGCACCATCTCGTCGAGACGCTGGGAGTGAACGGTGACACAACCGAGTGAGCTCGCACGCCGAGTCGACTGCGGGCCCGAGGGTTGCACGATCGACTGGCTCGCGTCGTCGCGCGTCGAGGTCGACGACGACCCCGTCGCGTTCCAGAAGTTCGCGACCGACGCCGGTTGGGGTGACGGCCTTCCGTTGATCCCGCCCAGGGAGGCGCTCGTGCGTGAGCACGTCGCCGCGTCGGGCCGGTTTCCCGACGAGCTCGTGTGCGAGCTGCCGCCGCGCAACGGGCGTTGCACCGTCGAGAAGGTCGCGGTGAACGCGGTGATGGCGGGCGCGCCGGCCGCCGCGATGCCGCTGTTGTGCGCAGCGCTCGAGGCGATGACCGATCCGGTGTTGAACCTGTTCGCCCTCAACACCACGACGTCGTGCGTCGTGCCCGGCGTGTTCGTCAACGGGCGCGTGCGTCACGAGCTGGACATTCCGTATGGCGCCGGGTGCTTCGGCGGCCAGGCCGGCCCTGGTCCGGCGATCGGGCGCGCGATTCGGCTCGTCATGCGCAACGTCGGGGGGCAGGTCGTCGGCGTGAGCTCGAAGAGCGTCTTCGGTCAGCCCGGGCGCGTCACCGGGATCGTCGTCGGAGAGTGGGAGGAGCGCTCGCCCTGGGCTCCGCTCGCCCGGCGACGCGGCGTTGCCGCAGACGCGAACGCGCTCACTGTCCACGGCTGCACCGGCACCATCGACGTGGCCGACATCGTCGCCGACAACGGTGTCGATCTCCTCGAGCTCATCGCGAAGTCGCTCGCGTTCCCAGGCACCAACGCGTTCATCGGAGGGCACCACGGCGCCGAGATCATGGTCGCGATCGCTCCGCCGTGGGCCGATCTCATCGCGAAGGCATATCCCGACATCGATGCCGTGCAGGAGCAGCTGTGGTCCGGCGCCGCGCTTCCGGTCTCATGGTGGCCCGAGAAGCACCAGCAGTCCGCGTACGACCACGGCAGGGTCGACGACACGGGCATGGTGCATCTCGTCGAGAGTCCGCAGCACATGATCGTCATGGTCTGCGGTGGCCTCGGCAACCTCCACGCGCTCGCGCTCCACAGCTTCGGACCGACGCGCGCGGTGACCCGCTCATTCTGAGGTCGTCGGCGTGGGAGAGGCGGGCGAGGGTCCGGGCGCAGTCGTCGTCGGTACGGGGTTCGGGTCGAGGGTGCACGTGCCGGCACTGCGCTCGGCCGGTTTCACCGTCGAGGCGCTCGTCGGCACCGACCCCGAACGGACCGCGCGTCGTGCCGCGCGGCTCGAGGTGCCGCGCGCCGTCACGTCGCTCGACGACGCGCTCGCGATTCCCCGCGTTGCCGCGGTCACCATCGCCGCGCCGCCGCACACCCACGCCCGGCTGACCATCACCGCGCTGCGTGCGGGCAAGCACGTCGTGTGCGAGAAGCCGTTCGCGCTCGACATCGCCGAAGCGGCCGCGATGTTGGAGGAAGCCGAAGCAGCCGGCGTCACCCACCTCGTCGGACACGAGTTCCGCTGGGCCACCGACCGCGCCGTGCTCGGGCGCGCCATCTCCGAAGGGCTCATCGGCGAGCCTCGGTTCGCATCGTTCGTGCAGTACACGCCACTCCTCGCCGACGTCGATGCCGCCATGCCCCCGTGGTGGTTCGAACCTGGTGCCGGCGGTGGCTGGCTCGGGGCGTCCGGCTCACATGTCATCGACCAGGTTCGCACCTGGCTCGGGGAGTTCGAGTCGTTGAGCGCGACGCTCAACCAGGTGTCGGCCCGGGAATCCGCGGTCGAGGACTCGTTCACGGTTCGGTTCCGCCTCGCGTCGGGCGTCGAAGGGGTGCTGCAACAAACTGCGGGTGCGTGGGGCGCACCGTTCGGCATGACGCGCGTCGCGGGCACCGCCGGAACGCTGTGGATCGACGGCGACGGCGTCTGGTTGGCGGATCGTCTCGGTGCCGAGCAGGTGCCCGTCCCACCCGAGCTCGAGCTCCCGTCGGTCGACGTGCCCCCGGGCGACTCCCGGCATCGTTTCACGCATCTCGAGCTCGGTCCGTACACGCGACTGTGCGAGGTGCTCCGTGCCGGCGTCGACGGTCGTCCGATCGCTTCGAGCGTCCCGGTGCCGACGTTCGCCGACGGCTTCGAGTGCATGAAGGTGCTCGACGCGATTCGGGCTTCGGCGACGGCCGGAGGCGAGATCGTGCGCCTCGGCGCGCATCGCTGACTACCAGGCGGTCCCGAAACGATCGCGGTGCATCTTCGACGTGACCGGGTCACGACGGGGCGGCCGCAGCTCCCGCGCCGGCCAACCGAGGGGGACGACTGCAAGTGCGCGGACGTGCTGGGGGAGATGCAGCAACTCGCGTAGCTCCTCGTCGAAGCCCATCGCGAGTGTCGTGAGCGCGGAGCCCAACCCAACTGCGCTCGCCGCGAGCAAGAGGTTCTGCACGGCCGGGAACACCGACGCCGGGATGACCGCGGGCAGGCAGAACGACGTGTCACCGCACACGACCACGAGAACCGGAGCCGCCGCGATGCCGCCGGTCGCGCCGCGGTCGACGTCGGCGAGCAGCCGCTCGGGGAGTCGACCCTGCTCGAACGCGCGGCCGCCCGCGTCCCACGCCTTGCGCGTGAGCTCGCCGATCCGCGCGCGCAACGCCGCATCGCGAACGACGACGAACTGCCATGGCTGGCTGTTCTCGGCGCTCGGTGCGAACGTCGCGGCCTGCAGCACCTGCTCCACGAGCGCGTCGTCGACGGGGTCGCCGCGGAACGCCCGGTGCGCCCGTTGACGACGGACGACGTCGAAGAAACCCGAATCCCCGAGCGTCACGGTGGGACCGTCATCGTTCGCTCGAGCCGAGCAAACGGAAGGAGTTGACGTAGTCGATACGCAACTCGGGCGTGTTGGCCCAGTGCTTCCACTCGGGCGTGTCCTCGCCCCCGAGGAGTTTCGTCACCAGCGGCGTCATCGACTTGAACACTGCTTCGGGATCGTCCTGATCGATCTCGTAGAAGTGCATGAAGCGGGGAGTCGCCCCTGTCACGACGTTTTCGTACGGCGTGATCATCGAATATCCGGGAACGGATGCTTCGGCGATGAAGCGGATGTGGACGAAGTCGCCCCAGTCGCGCAGCGCCTGTGCGTCCTCGTCGCGGGCGGGGCTGATGAGCACCAACGACAACCCGGTCGTCGGGCGCCCCGTGAGGCGACCCTGGCCGGGACGCGGGTAATGACGAAAATGGTGCCCTCGCACGCCGTCGGGAACATCAGGTGCGCTGAACCGCTCGTCGACCTCGTAGACGGCGAGATGGTCGAACTCGGGGAGTCGCCTGGGAAGGTCGCGGCGCTCACGGAACGCGTTGCGCCACCACGTGGTCCGGGTTGCTCCCTCACGCGCCAAGACTTCCGGGACGCGGCTTTCGACGTAATCGTCGATGTCGCGGTCTGTCATCTCGAGATAAAGGCCGGGCGTGATGCGGTCTTCCACCGCGGGGAAGTGTACGGCGACCCGGGACAGTTCACAGTACGTGACCCCTGGAATGCGCGACGTGCGATACGGCGCGGAGTACGTTCGGCAGACAATGGATCCGGGTGGTGCACCGTCGCGAGGCGCGGGTTGGGCCCGCGCGCACATTTCGGTCGTGGTGGTCGATGATCATGAGATGGTCGCGGAGGCTCTGTTCCACGCGCTGGCCGACGAGCCCGACATCGAGGTGGTCGGGCGTGCGGGTACGGCCGCGGCGGCCCTTGCGATCGCCAGGCAGCAGGGTCCCGACGTGGTCGTCGTCGACTCGCGGCTCGCCGACGCCACCGGCGCCGAACTGACGGCCCGACTGCTCGAGCAGGTGCCCGGCACGTCGGTCGTCGCGCTGGGTGTGCACGGGGATCCCCACGAGCGGGGGAGCGCACTCGACGCCGGCGCGTCGGCGTTCGTCTGGAAAGGGCAACGGGTCGACGCGCTCGTCGACGCGATCCGGTCGACATCGCGAGAGACGGCGGTACGGCCGGCTGCGGACATGTCCTCGGTCGGCAGTGCGCTCACCGGACGTGAGCGCGAGGTGCTGCGGCTGCTCGCCGACGGCCGGTCGACCGACGAGATCGTCGAGCGCCTCGTCCTGAGTCCGCATACTGTTCGGAACCACATCCGCAGTGTCCTGGCCAAACTCGGCGCACACTCCCGCCTGGAAGCAGTGGCGATCGCAGCCCGCGCAGGTGTGATCCGGTTGGCGCCACAACCCCCCGAACGCGCATGATCGACCGTTTACACCCCCGACGGCGCGGGTAGCCGTGCCACAACCGCCGGCAGGAGGATGACCGTGAGTTCGACGCTGCGCGCGACGCGAGAAGCGACGCGCGCTCCTGCGCCGATTGGCCGCATCTCGCTGCCACGACCGCCCCACCGCGGTGTGCTGCGCCCGCTCGCGATCTTCGCCGCGTCCCGTCTGCTCGTGCTCGCGACCGTGGCGATGTGCGCGCTCCTGGGTCGGGCCGACCCGGGTGCCGGCCCGTGGCCCGCCCTTCCCGGCCCCCGCCTCGCGTTCCTGCGGGCCCTCGGCCGCTGGGACGCCGCCTGGTACGTCGCCATCGCGCACCACGGGTATCGGGTCGAGATGTCGCCGCCGGGAGGCCACGCGAGCGACGCGTTCTTCCCGCTGTTCCCGATGTTGATCCGCGGGATCTCCGTACCGCTGCACATCTCGCCGTTGATCATCGGTGTGGTGCTCGGGACCGTCATCGGATTCGGTGCCGCGGTCGCGGTGTGGCGGCTCGCGCGGCGGCTCGCCGGTCCGGCTGTCGCCGACCGTGCGGTCGCGTTGTTCTCGGTCTTCCCGGGCGCGTTCGTGTTGTCGATGGCGTACGCCGAGGGTTTGCTCGTCCTCGCGTGCGCGACGTGCCTCTTGGCGTTGTACGACCGTCGATGGTTCGCGGCCGGTGTCGCGGCCGCGGTTGCGACGGCGACCCGACCGAACTCCGCGCCGATCGTGCTCGCGTGCGTCGCCGCGGCCGTGCTGGCGACGCGCAAGCGTCACGACAAGCGCGCGTGGATCGCGCCGCTCATCGCGCCGGCGGGCGCGGCCGCGTTCTTCCTCTGGCTGTGGATCCGCACGGGAAACCTCATGGGGTGGTTCGACGCCGAGCGCACGCTCTGGCGCGATCACCTCGACATCGGTATCACGGCGCTGCGGCGTGTGGGCCAGTCGCTCATGGGCCCTGCGCCGTCGCTCGCGCCGGGCGGCCTCAACATCCAGGCCGTCGGGGTGGGCGTGCTCCTCGCCGTCGTCGGCATTCTCTTCATGATCCGGTGGCGCCCACCGTTGCCCGTCGCGGTGTTCACGTTGGCGACCGTGTTGATGGCGTGCGCATCGGTCAACGTGGGCCCTCGCCCCCGGCTGCTGCTCGCTGCGTTCCCGGTCGCCATCGCGGTGGCGAAGTACGCGCGGGGTCGGGTGTTCCTCGCGATCCTCTCCGTGAGCGCGGCCGGCATGGTGGCGCTCACTGCGCTGACGATCGCCTCGCTGTCGGTGACTCCCTGACCCGTGACGGGGCTCACGCCGGTCGCGAGGCCGTCAGACCCACCGCATCCTGATCGAACCGGCGCGGGCCGGCTCGACACCACCGACGTCGGAGACGCGACCGCGGCCCCGCCGCGAGTCGTGCGCGGTCTTCGCCTCGTGCTGGCGCTCGTGGGCGGCGCCTTTCTCGCCGGCTACGTCGCCATCGCCATCGCCCGGATGCGCTATCCCTACGAGCTCGAGTGGATCGAGGGTGGCGTGGTCGACGAGGTGCGCCAGGCGCTGAGCGGGCATTCGCTCTACGTCAAGCCGTCGCTGCACTACATGCCCAACATCTACACGCCGCTCTACTACTACGTCGCCGCGGTACCGGCGAAGATCTTCGGGCTGGGCTTCTTTGCTCCCCGGCTCGTGTCGTTCCTCGCGTCGCTCGCCGCGTTCGCGTGTGTGGGCGCGCTCGTTCGCACCGAGACGCGCGACAACCTCATCGCTTTCGTGTCGGCGTGTGTGTTCGCGGCGTGTTTCCGCCGCGGGGGCGCATGGTTCGATCTCGCCCGGGTCGACTCGCTGTTCGTCGCTCTGCTCTTCGCCGGGCTGGTCGTGGCGCGTCGCGCCCGAACGGCGCGCGGTGCCGCGGCGGCGGGCGTCCTCATGACGCTGTCGTTCCTCGCCAAGCAGTCGGCATTGATCCCGGCGTTCGCGGTCGCGATCTTCCTCTTCTGCCGTGTGGAGGGGGCCGAAGCAGCGGAGGCTCCGCTCGGCGAAGCCGTCCGGAAGCGCAGCACCGTCAGCCGATGGCTGAGGCGGCATTCACTCGCCGTC
This sequence comes from uncultured Burkholderiales bacterium, assembly GCA_964548555.1. Classification (GTDB taxonomy): domain Bacteria; phylum Actinomycetota; class Acidimicrobiia; order IMCC26256; family JAMXLJ01; genus JAMXLJ01. Next base: position 34,706 of record CAZJSY010000014.1, on the reverse strand, counting down.
TGGTATCTGGGGACGCTGGGTGCGGAGCTGATCGTCACCACGGCGCTGCTCAACCTCTGGTCGCACGGTTGGTACCGCTTCTACGTGATCGACATGCCCGCCGCGCACCAGATCGTGAGTCAGGAGTACCGCGCGTTCTGGACCACCGATCTGCTCGCACCCCTGGGGATCGCGCTCGTCCTGAGCGTCGTCGGGTTGTGGTGGACGACGAGACTCCGCACCGACGACGGCGTCGCGCCGGCCTGGTTCCACGTGCCCGTGTTCGCCGGCCTGCTGGCGTCCGCATATCAGGGCCGGTTGCACAGCGGGGGGTACGACAACGTGCTCTTCCCGGCCTTCGGGGCGGTCGCGATCGGCGTCGGGCTCGGAGTGCACGCGGTGTCGGCCGTTGCTGCATCGAAGGTGGCGAGCGCGTCGCCACGACGGGCGCGCGTGGCCGCCTGGGCCACACCGCTCGCATTGCTCCTCGCCGTCGTGCAGCTCGGAACGCTCACCTACGATCCGCTCGCGCAGATTCCGAGCGCGGCCCACCACCGAACCGGTGCACGGATGCTCGCGGCGTTGCGTAGCCTTCCGGGAACCGTCTACCTGCCGGGTCACGGCGAATACCTCAGACGGGTAGGAAAGCAGGGGAGCACGCACTCGTCGGCAATCGAGGACGTGATCCGGGCCGACGTGCGCGGCCACGGCAAGGCGATCGCCCGCGAGCTCGACGACGACGTCTCGGCGGGACGGTGGGACTGGATCGTCGTCGACTCCGCGCCCACCTTCTCGTACCTGCCCAGCTCGCTGCAGGACGCGTACGTGCGCGTTGGCACCTTGGTGCCCCGGCGGCATCCACCGTTGCCGTTGACGGGCACGATGACCGGTCCGCTCACGGTGTGGGCCCGCCGCGATCCGCCGCCACCCGGTGGCGTGCCGGCGGACCTGGTTCCGATCCCGCCGGGCACGCGCTGATCCGATGACGCGCCGGCACGACGCCGACGCCGGTGGTCCGGCCGACGTCCTCGCGGCGAAGGCGGCGCTGCGCGCCGACATGTGGGAGGCGATGGGTCGCCCCGGCATCGGCCGATTCCCCGGGCCGCGTCACCGGATTCCGAACTTCGTCGGCGCGGAACGAGCGGCCGAGCGCCTGCAGCAGACGTCGAGCTGGGAGAGCGCGCGCACCGTCAAGGCCAATCCCGACGCACCGCAGTGGCCGGTGCGCCAGCGCGCGCTCGAAGACGGCAAGACGCTGTATATGGCGGTGCCCCGGCTCGCGGAAGAGAAACCGTTCTTCCTCCTCGATCCCGCCCGCCTGTCGGGCACGCCGCGCGCCGCGAGCTCCATCAAAGGCGCCGGCCGTTCGGCGCGCACCGTGGACGTCGAGGAGCTGGAGCCCGTCGACCTGGTCGTGACCGGATGCGTCGCGGTCGGTGAAGATGGTGCCCGCCTCGGCAAGGGCGGCGGGTTCAGCGATCTCGAGCTCGCGCTCGCGGCCGAGGCCGGGCTGATCGACAGGCACACGGTGATCGCGACGACGGTGCACGACGCACAGGTGGTGCCGGCCGGACGGATACCGGTGACGGCCCACGACTTCGCGGTCGACCTCGTCGCCACGCCGACGCGCCTGCTCGAGGTTCCCCGGCGCGGGCGCAGGCGGCCCCCTCGGGTGCGCTGGGAGGAGCTCACTGACGAGAAGATCGCCGCGATCCCGCTGCTCCGGCGACTCCACCACGACCGTTCGCGCTGACCTAGAGTGACGCCGATGTCAGGTACCGGCGAGACCTCGCTGAAGCGGCGCGCTGTCCCAAAGCCGGGTGAGGCGCCGATGCCGGCGCCCGACGCGGCGGCACTGTTGCGGCGCAACGGCACCGACCCCGCGATCGCGAACCGGCCCGCGCTGCGCTTCGGTGATCGGGTCTGGACGCACGGCGAGTTCTTCGCCGAGTCGTGCCGCTACGCCAACCTGTTCCTCGAGCGCAAGCCGCAGGATCGGCCGCTTCACGTCGCCGTGCTGCTCGACAACATCCCGGAGTACCTCTTCGCGTTCGGCGGCGCCGCGCTCTCGGGTTCGTGCATCGTCGGCCTCAACCACACGCGCCGTGACGAGCACCTCCTGCGCGACGCCGAGCACACGCACTGCAGCCTCCTCGTCACGGAGCCACGTCATCAGGCACTGCTCGCGCCGATCGTCGACAAGCTCTCGATGCCCGACGGTCACGTGTTACTGGCGACGACCTTCAGTGGCGACGACGACCCCGCGCCAACGCTCGGAACGCCGCTCGAAGATGCGCTCACTGCGGTCCCCGACCGCGATCCCGGCATCGAGCCGGGAGCCGACACGCTGTGGACGCTGATCTTCACGTCGGGCACGTCGGACGCGCCGAAAGCGGTGATCACCACGCAACGCCGCATCCTCGTGACCGGTACGCGGATGGGCATCATCATGGATCTCGGCCCCGACGACGTCGGCTACATCTGCATGCCGTTGTTCCACTCGAACGCGGTGATGGTCGGTTGGGCACCGTCGATCGTGCTCGGGGCGTCCGTCGGGCTCGCGCGGAAGTTCAGCGCGTCGCGTTGGCTGTCCGACATTCGCCACTACGGCTCCACGTATTTCAACTACACCGGCAAGCCGCTCGCGTACATCCTTTCGACTCCCGAGCAACCCGACGACGCCGACAATCCGCTGCGGGTCTCGTTCGGCAACGAAGGGTCCCCCGAGGTGGTCGAGCGGTTCAGCCGGCGGTTCGGTGTCGAGGTCATCGACGCCTACGGGGCCACGGAAGGCGGGGTGGCGGTCAACCGTGACGCCGAGGAGCGCGCCGGCGCCCTCGGGCTTGCGGGCCCCGACGTCTCGGTGGTCGACGACGACGGCAACCCGAAGCCGCCGGCGCGCTTCGACGAGAGCGGCCGGCTCCTCAATGCCGACGAGTGCGTCGGCGAGATCGTCAACACCGCCGGCGTCGGTCCGTTCGAGGGCTACTACAACAATCCCGAAGCGAACGAGCGGACGATGCGCTTCGGTTGGTACTGGACGGGCGACCTCGGGTATCTCGACGCCGACCGGTACCTCTACTTCGCGGGTCGCAACGCCGACTGGATCCGCGTCGACGGCGAGAACTTCCCCGCGGCGCCCATCGAGACGGCCCTGGGCCGGCATCCCGACGTGGTGCTCGCGGTCGCGTACGGCGTCCCCGACGACCAGGCCGGCGACCAGGTGATGGCCGGGTTGGTCATGCGGGAAGGCGCGGCCTTCGACCCGCAAGGGTTCGCCCGCTGGCTCGATGCCGACGACGCCGTCGGTCCGAAGTGGCGGCCGCGGTACGTGCGCATCATGCGCGACCCTCCGACGACGGGCACCAACAAGATCGTGAAGCGCACGCTCGTCCACCAGAAGTTCCGTTCCGACCGTGTGGCAGGCGACGAGGTGTACCTGCGCGGACGTGGCGACGAGTCTTACCGTCGCTTCACACCCGACGACGAAGCCGCGCTGCGTTCCTCGTTCGAGAAGTACCAGCGGGAACGGTTCTGGGACCTGTGAACCTCTCGTTCACCGAGGAGGAAGAAGCGTTCGCGCTCGAGGTGCGCGCGTGGCTGCGCGACAACCTCGATCTCCCTCCGCGCTTCGACACGCTTGCCGACGAGATCGCGTGGGGCCGCCGCTGGCAGGCCAAGCTCGCGGCCAACCGGTGGGTCGGTATCCACTGGCCCGCGGAGTACGGCGGTCGGAGCGCCTCGCCGGTCCAGGTCGCGATCTTCAACATGGAGTATGCGCGCTCGCGCGCGCTGCAACCCGTGAACCGCGTCGGCATCAATCTCGCGGGCCCCACGTTGCTGGCGCACGGCACTGAAGAGCAGAAGCGAAGGTGGCTCCCGTCGATCCTCACGGCCGACGAGATCTGGTGTCAGCTGTTCAGTGAACCGGGCGCCGGCTCCGACCTTGCGTCGTTGAGCACGCGCGCGACCCGCGTCGACGACGGGTGGGTGCTGTCGGGTCAGAAGGTGTGGACGAGCTACGCACAGTTCGCCCGGTGGGGCATCTGCCTGTGCCGTACCGATCCTGAAGCACCGAAGCACCGTGGCATCTCGTACGTCGTGGTCGACATGGAGACCGACGGCATCGAGGTGCGGCCGCTGGTGCAGATCACGGGCGACGCGGAGTTCAACGAAGTGTTCTTCGACGACGTCTACGTTCCCGACGACCATCTGGTCGGCGGCTTGAACCAGGGCTGGGCGGTCGCGAACACGACGCTGGCCCACGAGCGCGGTACGGCCTTCCCGTTCAAGGAACAGGTCGTCCACGAGGTGTATCTCGACGAGCTCTACGACCTCGCGGCGCACAGCGGCTCGCTCGACGATCCCGAGCTCTCCGACGCGCTCGCCGATGTGTTCGTGCAGTTGCGCGTGCTGCGGCTGCACAATTGGCGGACGCTTTCGCGGCTCGCACGCGGCATCGAGCCGGGACCGGAGTCGAGCGTCGTGAAGCTGGCCTGGACCGACATGACGCAGCATCTGTCCGAGCTCGCGCTCGGGCTCGTAGGTGACGCCGCGCCGCTGTGGGCGGGCGCGTCCGGCAATCCGGGCGCCGGTCGGTGGCAGAAACAATGGTTGTGGAGCAAAGCTGCGTCGATCGCGGGCGGCACGTCCGAGGTGCAGCGCACCATCATCGGCGACCGTATCCTCGGCCTCCCGCGTTGACTCCTTGCCCAGTTGGGACAGAACGTCGCTCTCTAGGCGAGCAAGTGTCCCAACTCGGAAAGGGTTGTAGCGTGCACACGGTGAAAGTTACGGGGCTTGATCACATCGTGTTGCGTGTCGCCGACGTCGAGCGGTCGCTGGCGTGGTACTGCGACGAGCTGGGGTTGGCACCAGAACGCGTCGACGAGTGGCGTCGTGGCGAGATCCTGTTCCCGTCGGTGCGCATCGACGCCACGACGGTGATCGACATCCTCCGAGCGGAACGGACCGGAGAGAACGTCGACCACGTCTGCGTCGTGACCGAGCCGCAGGATCTCGAGGCGCTGAAGGCATCGGGACGCTTCGACGTGATGAGCGGTCCGTCACGCGTGTGGGGCGCCCAGGGCGAAGGGTTGGGGCTGTACGTACGCGACCCCGACGGCAACGTCGTGGAGCTGCGTCACTACGGCGAGTCGTAGCTGACGCTCCACCACATCCGCTGGTACCTTTCGGTCCTCCGCGATGGCACGGGTCATCGCAGGTACGGGGAGACCAGATAGTTGGCAACAGGCACGGTCAAATGGTTCAACGGTGAGAAGGGCTACGGCTTCATTTCGCGTGAAGACGGTCCCGACGTGTTCGTGCATTTCTCGAACATCGAGATGCAGGGCTTCAAGACGCTCGAAGAGGGCCAGCGCGTCGAGTTCGAGATCGCGCAGGGCAGGAAGGGTGAAGAAGCCCAGAACGTCCGCGCGGTGTAGTTCCTCGCGATGTGGCCGGGCCGTTCACGCCCGGCCACACCGTCCTGCTGCGTGTTCACGGTCGGGCGGTGGGTCCGATCAGATTCGGTACAGACGGCGGCAGCTGTCGCCCGCGATCTCGTTCTGCATCTCGACAGGCAGCCCGTCCATCGCCTCAGCGAGCTCCTCGGTGACTCCGGGGAACTTCGCGTCCGGGTGCGGATAGTCGCTCGCCCATACGATGCGGTCCGCGCCGACGAACGGTGACTTCGCGGTGAACGCGAGCGTCGACTCGTCGGGGTCGAAGCTGATCCAACACTGACGACGGAAGTACTCCGACGGCGCCATCGTCAGCGACGGGACGTCCCAGGCGAAGATCTTGGCGTGGTGGTCCAGCCGTTCGAGCCACGGCACCACCCAGCCACCGTTCGCTTCGAGGAACACGATCTTGAGCTCGGGGAAACGCTCGCACACTCCGCCTGCGAGCACGAACGCCATCGTGTACATCATGTCGAAGGGGTTCGAGATCGCCTGCGTGAAGTAGACGTTGTCGATCGGCGTGTCCTCCCCGGTGTTGATCGGCATCGCCGACGTGCCCAGCCAGTTGATCCGCAGTCCCTTGCACGTTCCCGGTAGATCCGCGAGCAGGAACGGGTGCAGACCGATCGGGAGTCCGGCGTCGCATGCAGCGCGCCAGAGCGGGTCGTAGACCGGGTCCGAGAACGGCTTCCAATCCGCGGTCGGGTTCGGACGCAGCATGATGCCGACGATCCCGGGCCTGCGCGAGACACGTCGGATCTCGGCCGTCGCGCGTTCGATGTCCTGCTGAGGAACGATGGCCACGCCGAACAGGCGCCCTTCGCCGTGGCTTGCATGGTCCGAGAGCCAGTCGTTGTACGCGCGGCACTGCGCGGCCGCGAAGTCGACGTCCTTCAGGCCTGCGATACCGAGCAACATCGTCGGGTACAGCACGGATTGTTGGATGCCGTCGGTGTCGAGGTCGGCCAGGCGGGCCTTCACGTCATATGCGGCGGGACGGATCTCGGTGTACCGCAGCTCGCCACGTTGCGCACGCTCACGATCCTCGAGCGTCATGCCGGCGGTGCCTGCCAGCGCGAGCGCGTTCGCGGGAAGTCGTTGATCGCCGTAGACGCACCACTCCTTGCCCGACGTATCGGTCTCGATGTGCCAGATGCGGTCGGCGTACTCCTTCGGCGCGTACTCGAGCATCCCGGTCGGGTGCTCGAGGATGTGGCCGTCGGAGTCGATGAAGCGTGGCTTCGTCGCAACCATCGGTCTCCCCCTTGGCGGTGAGTCCCTACTGTGACGCGCCGCCCGCCCGCCCACAAGGGAGCGAAAGGGTCAGAGGAACCGGTGCAGGATCGCGTTCTTCAGCCGCGTGTAAGGCGGATACGCGAGGTCCGGGTCGAGCCGGGTCGACTTCGACAGGACGCTCTTCCTGTGACTGAACGTGTCGAAGCCCGCGCGACCGTGATACGCGCCCATGCCACTCGGTCCCACACCGCCGAAGGGGAGCTCGGGGACCGCGAGGTGCAGCATCGTCGCGTTGACGGCGACGCCTCCCGACGTCGTCTCCTCGACGACGCGCTCCTGCACCGCCTCCGACTCGGAGAAGACGTAGAGCGCGAGCGGCTTGTCACGCTCGTTGACGAAATCGATCGCAGCGGTGACGTCCCGTACCGGGATCACGGGCAGGATCGGTCCGAAGATCTCGTCGCGCATCACGGTCGATGCCACCGGCACGTTGCGCAACGCCGTGGGCGCGAAGTAGCGCGTTGCAGGGTCACGGTCGCCGCCGAACACCACGTCTCCGTCGGTGACCAGGTGTTCGAGTCGGGTGAAGTGCGAGTCGTTCACGATGCGCGCGTAGTCGGGGCTCTGTCGGGGATCGTCGCCGTAGAACGTGCGGACAGCGTCGCGCAGACGGTCGAGAAGCTCGTCTTCGAGGCTCTCGTCGACGAGGACGTAGTCGGGAGCGACGCAGGTCTGTCCGGCGTTCACGTACTTGCCCCAGGCGAGACGCCGGGCCGCGACGGCGAGGTCGGCGTTGCGGTCGACGATCGCAGGGCTCTTGCCCCCGAGCTCCAGCGTCACGGGTGTGAGGTGCTTGGCGGCGGCTTCCATCACGATCCGTCCGATGGTTCCGTTGCCCGTGTAGAAGACGTGGTCGAAACGTTCGGCCAGCAACGCCGTCGTCTCCGGCACACCGCCTTCCACGACTGCGACCGCGTCGTCGTCGAGGTACTCGGGCGCGAGCTGCGCCAAGACGTGCGACGAGTGGGCCGAGATCTCCGACGGCTTGATCACCGCACAGTTCCCAGCTGCGATCGCGGCGACGAGTGGGGCGAGCACGAGCTGTACCGGATAGTTCCACGGTCCGATCACGAGAACGACGCCTACAGGCTCACGATGCACCCGGGCGCGCGCCGGTTGGACCACGAACGGAGTCCACACACGCTCGGGTCGCATCCAGCGCTGGAGGTTTCGTCGAGCGTGGCGCAGCTCGGCGAGAACGAACCCGACTTCGGTCGCGTACGCCTCGGTCGGAGCGCGGCCCAGGTCGGCATGGAGGGCCGCGACGATCTCGCCTTCGCGCTCCCGCAACATCGTCTCGAGGCGACCCAGCTGGTCGAGCCGCCAGTCGGCGCTTCGGGTGCGGCCCGACGCGAACGTGGTGCGGAGCCGCTTCACGACGTCGGGAACGCGGTCGACCGTTGTGGTGCTCGAGATCGTCACGGTTCCACGCTAGCCAGGCGCTGCCCCGGTTTCGATGAGATCGACGACGCCCTCGAGGTCGGGCAGCACTGCCAGCACGTCATCTTCCGCCGGCTCATCCGGCGCGCCCGGGTCGTCCCAGTGGCCCGCCCGGCGCAGGTACACGGATCGCATACCGACTGCTCGAGGACCTTCGACGTCGGGGCCCCAACTGTCGCCGACGAACAGCGTCTCGTCCGGTTCGGCTCCGACCTCGCGGAGTGTGCGACGGAAGATCCGGGGATGCGGCTTGCGCGCGCCCGCCCACGCCGACGAGACCTGCACGTCGAAGAAGTCGGTCAGCTTCGCGTCGTCGACCGCCTCGGTCAGGTCCCAGTCCCAGTTCGAGCAGATGGCGAGGTGCACACCGCTCGAACGCAGACGACTCAGAACCGCGGGAACCTCGCTGTATGCCTCGAGCACGCGTTGGGTCGCGCCGTCACGGATCTTGTGCAGGATCGTCTCGTACTCGTCGGGGTGGACGTCGCTCTCCGCGAGCATCGCCAGCGTGCGCTCGCGCTGCCACGCCATGTAGTGCTCGCGGCTTCGTGACTGCTCGAGATGCTCGATGCCGTCGATACCGTCGTTGAACCAGCGGTTGCGTGCCTCGGCCGGGAGCGTGTAGCCGTGCTCCGCGAGCACCTCGTCGGCCGAGCGCCACTGCGTCGCGCGGGCAAGGGTCCCGTAGAAATCGAACAACACTGCACGAAACGCCATGGCCCGATCTTCGCATTCGCGAGGTGGTGGAGAAGAGCGCAGGGCGGGAAGGAATCACCGACGGCGCCCCAACGGATCGGAGGTCCCTCATGACATTGCAGCTCACCAGCGCGCTGTTCGCCGACGGCGAGTTCCTCCCGACCCGTTCGACGTGCGACGGAGAGGACCTCTCTCCCCAGCTCGAGTGGGTCGGCGTGCCGGCCGGAACGGCCGAGTTCGCCCTCACCATGCTCGACCCGGATGCGCCGAGCGGGACATTCGTCCACTGGCTCCTGTGGCGTCTGGACCCCGGAATCCACGAGCTCGAGGAGGGAATGGTCCCCGAGGGTGCGCGTCAGGGCACGAACGGGTTCGGAAAGGTCGGGTACGGCGGCCCGTGCCCGCCCCGGGGAGACCGGCCGCACCGGTACATCTTCACGCTCTACGCGCTGTCCGCCCGTGTGACGCTTCCCGACGGCGCGTCCGCCGACGAGCTCTCCGCTGCGATCGACGGCAACGTCATCGAGCAAGCCCGGCTGACGGGACGCTACGCCCGTTGACCCGGGCCCTCGCTCAGTTGTTCGATGGCCGCGTCGAGATCCAGCTCGACTTCACGCGTCTGCACGCCGTGCGCGAGCGCGGCGTCGAACCTCGCGTCGAGGCCGGGATCGGTCATGCAGTCGCCGAACGCGGCCCGCTCGATCGCGAATCCGTCCTCGAGATCCCCTGCCGACGCGTTGACCGCGCGCTTCGCCGCCGCGACGGCGTGCGGCGGCATCGAGGCAATGCGATGTGCGAGCCGTTCGACGAACGCCGGCAGCTCGTCGGCGGGGAGCGCGCGGTTCACCCACCCGTACCGCTCCGCGAGCTGCGCGTCGACGTCGGTGCAGCCGAGGACGACCTCGAGCGCGCGTGCATGCCCGAGGAGGCGACCGAGACGCTGCGTTCCGCCGCCGCCCGGGATGATGCCGAGCGCGACCTCGGGTTGACCCAGCACGGCTCGGCCGATCGCGGCGAAACGGAGATCCAGCGCGAGCGCGAGCTCGCTGCCGCCGCCTCTCGCCCGTCCTTCGATCTGCGCGATGGTGATCTGGTCGAGCCGGCGCCAACCGTCGAGGAACGCGTGGAAACCGGCCAGCACCGCCGCGGCACCGTCGACCTCATGGGGCATGTTGCGGATCATCGTGAGGTCGGCGTGGGCGACGAAGAAGTCGGGGTCGGCGCTGCGGAACACCACGACGCGTGCGGACCCGTCGGTCGCGAGCGCGCCCTGTAGGCGTGCAAGGTCACCCGTCATCGCGGGGTCGAGCAGGTTGATCGGAGGATGGTCGATGGTGACGAACGCGACGCCACGGTCCCGATCCACGTTCAGCGTCTCGTAGGACTCCGTCACGTCGGGAAGCGTGTCACACCGACTCGGCGCTCGACGATCGGGCGCTCGGCACGGGGCGTTGCGAGCGGAGTGGCTCCGAGCCGGCGAGGGCACGTGCGGCCCGCACGGCGAGGGCGACGATGGTCAGCGTCGGTCCGTAGCCGGTCGACGTGGGGAACACCGACGAGTCGGCCACCATGACGTTGTCGACGTCGTGGAGACGCTGCCAACGGTCACACACGCTGCGGCGGGGATCGGTGCCCATGCGCGTCGTGCCCATGACGTGGCGCGACACCGGCGCCATGAACGTCGTCTCGGACCCGGGTTCGCCCGCGAGGGGTGGTGACGTGACCGAGAAGGTGTGTGTCGCACCGGCGTCCTTCATCACCGACTCGAGCACGGGCGCCCAGTGGCGCGACGCCGCGATCTCGTGGCGGTGCGGCTCGTACGTCACCCGTCCGGCCGGGAAGCCCCACACGTCCTTCACCGAAGGGTCCAGATCGATGCGATTACTGCGTTGCGGCAGATCCTCACCCTGCATCGTGAAGGCGGCCATGCGGTCGCGCATCGCCGAATGCAGCATCGCCCGGCTGTGGTGCACGCCGGGAGCGGTGTGGATGGCCTCCATCAGCGGGTGGCTCGCGCCGCCGTGTTCCACGATGCCGCCGCGGAAATACGGGATCCCGGCGGCGCGTGCCGCGGCGAGCGCGGCCGCGTCGGGCACGAGGAAGTCGTCGTGCAGGTGTGTCACCGCCCGGCCCCGGTAGGCGTGCAGACGGAACGGGAACAAGCCGAGCGTGTATGTCTGGAAGTGGTACATCAGGTAACGGCCGACATTGTCCGACGAGTTACCCACGTCGCTTCGCAGCAGCAGGCGCGGTGTCTCGAACGCACCGGCTGCGACGACGACATATCGGGACCGCACGACGTGCTCGGTGCCGTCGACGTCGAGGTACGTGACGCCGCGTGCCTTGCGACCGGAGCCGTCGACGTCGACACGCACCACGTACGACTCGGGGCGAATCCTGCAGCGCCCCGTCCGCAGCGCGTTCCGCAGGGGGGCGATCGGGTCGCCCTTCGCCTCGATGGGGCAGCCGAAGTACGCGCAGAAGCCGCAGTTGTTGCACGCGGGCCGGCCGTCGTACTCGACGCTGTTGGCCCCGGTGGGGGCGCGGTATGGGTGCAGCCCGCGTTCGGTTGCGGCCGCGCCCGTCACGAGCGCGCAGTACATGTCGGCACCGGGCGGCATGGGGTAGGGGCCCGAGCGCCACGACGCGAAGGGATTCCCGGTGTGGTCACCGGCGACACCGACGATCCGTTCCGCCGCCGCGTAGTACGGCTCCATCTCGTCGTAGTCGACCGGCCAGTCCACGACGTCCGCGTCGTCGATGGGTCCGAGCTCGCTCGCCGCCCTGAAGTCGACCTCGCGGAAGCGGGGGAGCTTGCCGTCGGCGTGGAAGCCGCCGCCACCGACGGTGGACGGAAGGTTGTTGACCTCACCGGTGAGGAGACGATCGCCGTCGGCTTCGGCGCGCCGGTACGTACGGGGCTCGAGGAACGGGTCCGGTCCGAGGAACCAACGACGCATGAACTTGATCTCGTCGTTGGTGATGTGCCCGAGCCCTTCGTACGGCGGGTCGAGCGCGAGCAGGTGGTTCGCGCCCTTCTCGAGCATGATCACCGACCAGCCCGCGGCGGTGAGCACGTCGGCGACGGTCGAGCCGCCCGGCCCCGTCCCCACGATCACCGCGTCCCAGTCTGCGGTCATCCCGATACTCCAAACTGCCTGTTGCGGTCAGTCACGGCCGCTCACCTCTTCGTCGGTGTAGCCGCGGGGCTGGACGTCGCCCGGGAATCGGATCGCCGTCCACGCGAGACAGCCACGGTTGCCGCCGTACTCGGGGGCGCCATAGGTGCCCTCGCACGCGTGCTCGTAGAGCAGCGTGCGGAACTCGGCAAGCGCGGCGAGCCGGCGGTCCTGCTCGTCGCCGTCGAGCCCGCAGAAGTCGGTTCCGAGCGCGTCGATGCCCTCGCGGTACCGCTGCTGGAGCCCGACGACGGGACCGTTGAACTCACGCTCGGGTAGGCCGAGCGAACCTTCGATGCGCGTGCGCCACGCGAGCTCCTCGAGGCGCGTCAACGGCGTGAAGCGCGCGAACGCCGCCTCGCCTCCGTGACGTCCCGAGAACGGACCGCCGGCGAAGATCCCGGGCGGGTCGACGAGGAACGCGCCGAGCAGGCCGTCGATGTAGTCGGCCGCTCCGGCTGCGGCCGCGCCCGGGTGCTCCTCGTACGCGGGGATCAGCCGGTCGACGGCTGCCCGCACGACCGCGTGGTCGCGCTCGTCGAACCAGATCGGCACGGACGGTCGCGCTACCCGGCGCTCAGCTCGTAGGTACCGAGATCGTCGAGCAACGTCCGCCAGCCGGGCGGCACCACGACGACGGTGAACGGCTCCTCGATCAACGCCGGTCCGTTCACCTCGGCCCCGGGAGCGAGGCGCGGCCCCGAGTACACCGGTGTGTCGACGAACTCGATGCCGAAGTACGCGGGGCGCGTGCCGGCACGTGCTTCCTCCGCATTCGTCGCGGTTCCGGTCTCGGCGAGGTGCGACGGCTTGGGTGTGTCGCCCCGGGCCACGAGGCGCACGCCGCGCAGCAGCGGCTGCTGGTTGCGGAAGCAGAACCCGCGGTCGGTTTCGTGCTGATCGTGGAAGCGTTCCATCAGGTCGAGCAAGCCGTTCTCGTCGAGCGTCGTCCCCTCCGGGACCGGGACGCTCATGTCGAAGTTCTGGCCCGGGTAGCACATCTGTGCGAACAAGCCGACCTGGACCTGTGAGTCGGGCAGCCCCGTGGGGTCGAGCTCCTTGCGCGCCTCGTCGCTCAACTCGGCCATCAACGCACGCAGACGCCCGAGATCGACCTGCGAGAGCGGCACGACGTACGCGCGCACGATGTCCACGACGTAGTCGGCGACGAGCACCCCGAGCGCCGAGAACGCGGGCGCGGCCTTCGGCACGTAGATGCGGTCGATACCGAGCTCCGCCGCGATCGCCCAGGCATGGACCGCGCCGTTGCCCCCGTAGGCGATGAGCGACAACTCGCGCGGGTCGGCACCGTGGCCCGCGAGCACCTTGCGTGTCGCGTTGGCCATGTTCGCGTTGACGATGCGCTCGATGCCCCACGCCGCCTCCAGCACGTCGAGGTCGAGGGGCTGCGCGATTTCGCGCTCGATGGCGCCGTACGCGGCGTCGACATCGAGGTGCATCCGGCCGCCGGCGAAGCCGTCGGGGGGCAGGTATCCGAGCACCGCGTCGGCGTCGGTGACCGTCGGTCGTGTGCCCCCGCGGCTGTAGCAGACGGGACCGGGCTGTGAGCCCGCGCTCTCGGGGCCGACGAGCAACGCGCCCTGGCGCACGCGTGCGATGGAGCCACCGCCCGCGCCGACGCTCTGCACGTCGACCATCGGCATGCCGATGTAGTAGCGGTAGCGCCAGTTCCAGTCGGTCTTGATCTCGGGCTTGCCGTGTCGCACGAGGCACAGGTCGAAGCTCGTGCCACCCATGTCGACCGCGACGAACTGGTCGATGCCGGCCTTGCCGGCCGCGAGCGTCGCGCCCATCACGCCGCCCGTCGGTCCCGACGCGAGCAGCGACACCGCGCGGCGTGCAACGTAGTCGGGCGGCATGACGCCGCCGGTCGACTGCATGATGAGCAGCTGGCCGCCGTAGCCGGCGCCGCGCAGCTTCTCGGTGAGGCGCTGCACGTACGACTGGATGCGGGGAGCGACGTACGCGTTGACGAGCGTGGTCGACGTGCGTTCGAACTCCGGACCGCGAGGCATCACCTCGTGCGAGAGGGAGACGTGCTCGACGTCGGGGAACTCCTCGCGGATGATCTCCGCGGCGCGGCGTTCGTGCGCGGGGTTCACGAAGCTGAACAGGAACATCACCGCGATCGAGCGGACGCCGAGCTGCTTCAGGCGTTGCACACCGCGGCGCACCGCTTCCTCGTCGAGCGGCTTCACGACCTCGCCCCGGAAGTTCATGCGCTCGGGGACCGGGATGCGGGCACGGCGCCGTGCGATCGGCTCCGGTGCCGGGTACGTCGGATCCCAGATCTCCTCCTTGTGGACCCGGCGCATCTCGATCTCGTCACGGTGGCCTTCGGTCACGAGCAGCCCGGTCGGCGCGCCGTTCATCTCGATCATCGTGTTGTCGGCCGTCGTGGTGCCGTGCACGAGGATGTCGAGGTCGCGACAGAAGCCTTCGAGCGTCGTACCGAAGCCCTCGGCCAGCTGGGCCAAGCCGTTCATCACGCCAACTGACTGGTCGTCGGGCGTCGTCGGCGTCTTGTCGAGCACGACCTCGCCCTCGGGCGTGACGCAGATGAGGTCGGTGAACGTGCCCCCGACGTCGATGCCCACCCGGTAACCCATGTCCGCCGTCCTAGTTGTTGGCGCGACGGCGCGTCCGCAGCGCTTCCGTCGCTGCCTCGTCGACGGCGAGTGTCAGGTCGTCGAGGGACCCCGTCAGCACCACGCCGTACTCGCGTGTCGCCCCGTCGACACTCACGTACTCGTCGAGCACGTCGTCGAGCACCGCGTGCGGATCGCGGTCGAGCGGATCGCCCCAGCCGCCACCACCGCCGTAGTCGTACATGATCCGCTGGCCCGCGCCCAACGGCACCCAGTTCGCGGTGTGTTGCACGACGAACGGATCGTCGGACCCGTGGCGGATCACCATCTTGTTGGGCTCACCGGGCTCGCCGCCGCAGATGCCGGGCATCGGGTACTTCATGCCGACGACGTAGGTGTAGACCTTCGCGTCGACGAGCACTTCCTTCTCGTAGTGGCTGCCGCACAGTCCCCGCCACTGGCCCGCGCCACCGGAGTCCGTGCGGTAGTCGCGGCTCCACTGGATGTGCGGGTACAGGCTCTCGTTGATCTCCGCCGTCGCCTTCCAGAGGTTGCCGAAGCTCGCGTTCTGCGCACCCCATGCGTCCATGCCCTTCGCCGCGTTGCACCAGCCGGCGTAGACCTCGGCGGAGTGGTCGGTGAACGTGGCGCCCGTGCGCGGGTCCTGGCCCACGACGATCGTCGGGATGCCGGTCTTGTACGTCTGCGGGACGGCCTTGTCGGGCAGCACGTGCTGCATCGCGACCGCGATGACCTCGCCGACGTCGGCGCCCGGATGGTGCGTGCCCGCGCTGACCGGCTTGTTGGGATGCGGGTTCAGCACGCAGCCCTTCGGTACGACGAGCTTGATCTGGTCGAAGAACCCTTCGTTCTTCGGGATCTCCGGATCCATCATCGAAGCGATCTGGCCGATCGTGTAACCGCGCGTGTTGCCGAACGTCGACCACGCCTGGATCTCCTGGCGCGTGTCGCTGCCCGTGTAGTCGATCGTGAGGTTCTCGCCATCGACGGTGATCTTGACGTGGAGCTTGATGTCGGGATTGCCGAGCGGGTCGTGGTCCACGTATGCGTCGGCCTCGTAGACACCATCCGGCCACGCCGCCACCTCTTCGCGGAAGCGCTTCGCGGCGTAGTCGATCATGAAGTCGACGGACTCCTCGACGGCCTGCTTCCCGTAGCGGTCGAGGATCTCGCCGAGCCGGCGTGCACCGAGTTGCGCGGCACCGATCTGCGCGCGTAGGTCGCCGATGTAGTCGGGCAACCGGTTGTTGGCCTGGAGCGCGTACAGCACGTCGCGCCGCTCGACGCCGCGGTCGATCACCTTCACGGCGGGCCAGCGCACGCCCTCGCCCCAGATGTCGCCCGCGGTGACGTTGTAACCACCGGGAACCCCGCCGCCGGTGTCGCCGTGGTGACACTGGATCGAGCAGATCAACACCATGCGCCGGTTGCCCTGCGCGTCGTCGGCGAAGACGGGCGCGAAGACGTTGTAGTCGGGCAGGTGTCCGCCGCCGTGGTACGGGTCGTTGCCGACGAACACGTCGCCTTCGCGGAACTCGTCGGTGCCGAAGAACTCGAGCGCGAAGCGCACGGGCAGCGTCGACGTGAGCATGAACTGCGGGATCCCGACGGAGAGCGCGGCGAGCCGGCCCTTGGCATCCAGGATCGTGGCGTTGCGTTCGTTGCTCTGGTTGAGGATCGGGGTGGTGGCGGTGCGGCTCACGTAGGTGGCCATCTCGAAGCAGATGGTCTCCATGGCGCCGCGGACCACCTCGGCGGTCACCTGGTCGACGGTGGGCCGCTCGCTCAGGCGCCCTCGGTGGCCAGCCAACTGGACCAGATCGACATGGGTCATCGTGTGCCTCCGGCCGCGGGCGTACCTGACACGTGCGTCACCGAAATGCTACTCCCTGACAGGCCTGAGGGTCTCGAACAATAGCTGACATCGGCGTCAGGGTATGTGGGTACGCTTGCGGCGAGCGGAACGACAGAGCAGCGGTATTGGGGGGACACCATGAGCGAGCACCGCGTATTTCGCGACGTCCGTGGGTCGGGTGCGGAGAACTCGTCGGCGCTGCCCGTCGACGAGTTCATGACCGGGCTCGAAGCACTCCAGGCCGAGGTCGCGACCGAGAAGAACCTGGTGTGGGAGCGGGTCGCCGACGGCACGTTGTCGATGGACCTGCTCAAGCGGCTCTCGAAGGAGTACTACTTCCTCGGGAAGTGGTACACGTCGGAGTTCGGATCGATCGTCTCCAACGCGCCCGACGTCGACGCGCTCGACCTCGGCTCGAGCGAGCACTTCATCCACTGGACCCAGAACCTCGCCGAGGAGACGGGGTTCGCCGGGGATCGCAATCATGTCGACATGAAGATCGAGTGGGCCCGCATGCTCGGCATCACCGACGACGAGCTCGTGAACTACCGGCCGATGCCCGAGTCGATCGGGTCGGTGTTCACGACGCTGTTCTACATGCGTCGCTCGTACGAAGAAGGTCTCGCCGCCTTCGGGTGGGCGGGGGAGCGCTTCGCCGCGTCGACCGACTACGCCCGCAAGATGTATGAGGGCATGCGCGACCACTACGGCATCGATGTCGAGAACTTCAAGGTGCACGCGTACGCGGAAGAAGATCACGGCAAGGCGGCCGACTACTTGTTGCGTCAGGTCGCGACCACCGCGGGACAACAGCGACGCATCCGTCGCGCGGTCGAGCACGTGCTGATCTGTCGCAACGCGCGCACCGTCGCGCTCAACCACTGGCTCGACGAGCCCGGCGCCTTCCGCTCGTGATACGACCCACCAGTTGGGACACTTTCCCGTCTATATCCCGGTCAAGTGTCCCAACTGAGGTGTGAGGTTGACGCGTGTGGGGTTGACGCGTGTGGGTTGACGCGTCAGACGAGCAGGTCGGCGAGGCGGTCGTGGTGCCAGTCGGTGTTGCCCAGCCACGCCTCGGACGCGAACGCGCGCCGGATGAACAGGTGAAGGTCGTGCTCCCAGGTGTAGCCGATGCCTCCGTGGATCTGCGGTGCATCCTTGCCGATGCGACGGACGGCTTCTCCGGCGGTGGCCTTGGCCACGTGGACAGCGCGGAAGCGCTCCGCGTCGTGCGCATCGAGCGTCATCGCGGCGTAGTAGACGGCGGCCCACGCCCGTTCGAGGTCGAGGGCCATGTCGGCGAGCTTGTGTTGGATGGCCTGGAACGAGCCGATCGGCCGGTCGAACTGCACGCGCTCCTTCGCGTAGGAGAGCGCCATGTCGAACAGCCGGCGACACGTCCCGACGATCTCGGCGGCGAGCCCGACCGTTGCGCGTTGCATCGCGGCCTCGACCGCCTCGGCCGAGATCGGGCGGGTGTCGGCAACCTCCGCGGTGTCGACCTCGAAGAGGCGCCGGGAGAAATCGATGGTGCGAACGAAGCGCGCCGGCAGCCGATCTGCGACCGCGACGCTCGGCCCCGCAGCCACGACGACGACCCGGTCCACGCGATCGGCCTCGGGCACGAAGGTCTTCGCGGACTCGGCATTGGGCGCCCACGTGCCGTCCGGCCCCGCCATCGCGACCGTGCCGCTGACCTCACCGGCGAGCACCTTGTCGAGCAGGTCGGACTCCGCGGCCTCGAGCATCGGTGCGAGCAGCGCGACGGTCGCGAAGAACGGTCCCGGCGCCGCGACGTAACCGGTCTCCTCGAGGAACAGGCACAGGTCGACGGCCGAGCCGGAACCGAGGCCGCAGAAGCCACGAAGGTGCTCCCACAACGGCTCGGCCACCGCGGGATCGTCGATGTGCGCGCGCACGAGCGAGGTCGGACACTCACGCCCGAGCAGACCCCGAGCGGTATCGCGCAACAGCACCTGATCGTCGGTGAGAGCGAAGTCCATATCTATTGCTGCGCTTCCACTTCGCTACTTCCGTTCGCTGCGCTCACTCCATTCGCTCCATTCGCTCCGCGTGCTCGCCTGCGCTCTGCTCCGGCTCGCGTGCCTAAGCCCGGGGGAGTCCGAGGACGCGCTGGGCGATGATGTTGCGCTGGATCTCGGAGCTGCCACCGGCGATCGTGTTGGCGAAGCTGGTGAAGAAGCTGTGGACCCAGCGACCGTGCTCTTGTCCGTGTTCCTCGTCGATCACCGGACCGTACGCGCCCTGCATCTCCATGCCGAGCTCGTACAACCGCTTGCCGGTCTCGGACGTCGCCATCTTCATGTAGGAGTGCTCGGGCGCCGAGCTGCCCTGCGCGAAGCTGGTGAAGCCCTTGTAGCCGAGCGCGCGCAGGCTCGCCGCCCGGCTGTACATCTGTGCGATCTCCCGGCGCACGATCGGATCGTCGTCGCGCCCCAACCGCCGCGCGAGCTCGACGAGACCGTTGACGCCTTGTTCGAGCCGCGCAACTCCCTCGACCCACAGGCCGCCACGTTCGTGCGCGAGTGAACCCTGCGTGATCCGCCAGCCGTCGTTCAGCGAGCCCACGAGGCTGTCGCGCGGCACCACCACGTCGGTGAAGAACACCTCTGCGAAGCCGGCCAGGCCGTTGATGTGCCGCAACGGACGCACCTCGATCCCGGGCGTGTCGACGTCGATCAGCAGCACGCTGATGCCGCGGTGCTTCGGTGCCTTCTGATCGGTGCGCACGTAGCAGAAGCACTTCTGGGCGATCGTCGCGTAGCTCGTCCAGACCTTCTGACCGTTGACGACGAAGTGGTCGTCGTGTACATCGGCGCGCGTCTGGAGACCGGCGAGGTCGGAGCCGGCATCGGGTTCGCTCATCCCGATGCACCAGATGGTGTCGCCGCGGATCGCGGCGGGCGCCAGCTTCTTCTGCTCTTCGTTGCCGAACTCGAGCAGGCTCGGGGCCACGATCGCGTACCCGGGGAAGTGCAAGGAGCGCAGGATGCCCCGCGACGCGAGCTCTTCGAGGAACACGAGGGTCTGGATCGGTGTCGCGTTCCGGCCGCCGAGCTCGGGCGGGTATCCGGGAATCATCCAGCCGTGGTCGAACAGCGTCGCCTGCCACCTGCGGGACCACTCGGGGACGATGTCGACACCCTCTTCGGGCTCGCCCATGCCGGCGAAGTCGCGCTTCACGAGTGCTTCGGGTGGAGCGTGCTCCTCGATGAACGCGACGAGCTCCGCCCGGAACGCCTCTTCCTCGGGACCCCACGCGAGATGCACGGCGATCCCTATTCGTCGAGGCCGAAGAAGAACGGAGGCACGCCGGGGTCCGACTTCGCGAACAGCACGTCCTTCGCGGCCTGGATTCCCTCGATCGTCCAGGGCTTGTCCGCGTCGGCCTGCGTGATGGGCCGCCAGCCCTGCACGATCTGCGCGACGCCGCCCTGGATCTTCAACACCTGACCGGAGACCCCGGCCGCGAGATCGGACGCCAGCCAGGCCACCCCTGCGGCGACGTTCTCCGGTGCGAAGCGGTCGAAGTCACCTTCTTTGGGGTCCATGAACCCGGTCGCCACGGTCTCGGTGAGCCGCGTGCGGGCGACGGGAGCGATCGCGTTGACGCGCACGCCGATGCGTTCCAGCTCCCGCGCCATCACGATGGTCAACGCCGCGATGCCCGCCTTCGCGGCTGCGTAGTTGGCCTGCCCCGCGTTGCCGTAGAGGCCCGACTCGCTCGCGGTGTTGACGATCGCCCCGTTGGCCGGCCGCCCGGATGCCTTGCTCTGCGCTCGCCAGTAGGAAGCCGCGAACTTGCTCGGCGCGAAGTGGCCCTTCAAATGGACCTTGATGACCGCGTCCCAGTCGGCCTCGTCCATGTTGAAGCTCATCTTGTCGCGCAGGATGCCGGCGTTGTTGACGAGCACGTCCAGACGGCCGAAGGTGTCGACCGCCTGTTGCACGACGTTCTCGCCACCCTGCCACGACGCGATGTCGTCGTAGTTGGCAGCCGCCTTGCCTCCGGCCGCGGTGATCTCGTCAACGACGAGCTGTGCGGGCCGGTCGTCCTTGCCTTCGCCCGTGAAGTCGCCGCCCAGGTCGTTGACGACCACCGCGGCACCTTCCGACGCGAGCAGCAGCGCTTCGGCCCTACCGATGCCCCGTGCCGCTCCCGTGACGATCGCGACCTTGCCGTCGAAGAGACCCATCTCGATCCACCGTCTCCGTCGTTCGTCCAGTGCCGGACGCGTACCGTTTCTGACGTTGGCGTCACAGTACTTGGCGGGAGCGCGCGGCGGCCAAAGTCGTGGTTGACTGCGCGCCATGCCAGGGGGTGTTCGCTGGGAAGGGCTCGAGCGCGACGCGCCCGAGCTCGCAGCGGCGGGTCATCGCCTTCTCTACCACCACGGGCCCGGACTGGGATATCTCGCCACGTTGCGTCACGACGGGGCGCCTCGACTCCATCCCGTCTGTCCGGTGGTCGCGCTCGGAGGTCTCTACCTGTTCGTCGGTAACCACACGCCGAAGGCGCACGACCTTCGCCGCGACGGTCGATACGCCCTCCACACCACGGGATCCGACGATGTCGACGACGAGTTCATGGTGAGCGGTATCGCGCGGATCGCGGAGGACGACGGAGTGCGTGACGACGTGTACGCGGCCTACGTCGCCACGGGTGCGTTCACGGAGAACGACACGCTGTTCGAGCTCTTGATCGACCGCGCGCTCCATGCGAAGTACGGTCCCCGACCGAGCTGGCCGCCCGATTACACGCGCTGGCGGCATCGGGGGCCGTCTGACGGTCAGTAGGCGCCGACGTTCTCGAAGATTCGTCGCGGGTTGTGCACGAGCATCGTGTCGATCTGCGTCTCGGTGACGCCGCGTTCCTTCAGCGTCGGGATCACGTCGTCGGAGATGTGGGTGAAGTGCCAGTTCGGTGCGACCGCGCGGATCATCTCGGGGTCGAACCAGTCGATGAAGCACGACGCGTCGTGCGAGAGGACCATCTTCTCGGCGTAGCCCTGGGCGCAGAGCGCGACGACCGTGTCGACCCGCTCCTCGAACGGCAGTAGCACGTCGACCCCGAAGCGGTCCATCCCGATGTACGACCCGTTGTCCATCAGCTCCCGGAGATAGTCGAGATCGGTGCTGTCCCCCGAGTGGCCGATGATGACCCGTTCGAGGTCGACGCCCTCCTCGTTGAAGACGCGTTGTTGGTCGCGCCCGCGGAACGTGTGCACGTGGGTATGCGTGGTGATCGGCACACCGGTTTCACGATGCGCACGCGCCGTCGCGCGCAGGATGCGCTCGACCCCCGGCGTGAGGCCGTTGCCCTCCGTCGCGCACTTGAGAATCCCCGCCTTCACGCCCGTGTCCCCGATGCCTTCCCTGATGTCGCGTACAAACATGCCGACGATGGGATCGACGCCGTCGCTCGTCATCTCCGCGAGGCGGTAGTGGAAGTAGAACGGCACGTCGTTGTACGTGTAGATGCCCGTCGCCGCGACGATGTTGATGTCGGTCTGCGCGGCCACACGTTGAACCCTCGGAATGTAACGGCCGAGTCCGATCACCGTCGGGTCGACGATCGTCTCGATGCCGCGACTCTTCAGCTCGTTGAGCTTCGTGATCGCGTCGGCGACGCGCTCCTCCTCGTCCCACGCTCCTGCGGGCAGGTTCTGTTGCACGTCGGTGTTGAGCACGAAGACGTGCTCGTGCATCAGGGTCGGGCCGAGTGCTCCCGTCTCGACCGGCCCGCGCACTGTCTCGACGATGCCCACCGTTGTCCCCCTTGCCGGTCGACGTTCGCTCGACGGTCGACGGGCGGAGATTACGTGGGCGGCGCGGTCGGTATCAGCTGTCGGGTGGACGGCCCGCGTCGACCTGCCGGTCCTCTCCCGTCGTGGGCACCCGTTCGTCGAGCAGCCGATCGGTGTTCGTCAGCTCGAAGACACGTCGCACCGGACGTGTGGGACGGCACAGCACGAACCGCCGTCCCATCTCCTCGGCGCGGTTGCGGAAGCCGATGAGCGCCGTGAGCCCGGTCGAGTCGCAGAACGACAGCTGGGACAGGTCGATGATGACGCCGACGCGGTCGTCCTCGAGGCGTTGGAGGCACGTCGCGAGCAGCGGCGCGCCGGCGAGGTCCAGCTCGCCCGAGGGGCGCACCACAGCCCATCCGTTGTGCCGCGTCACCTCGTAGGAGAACCGCTCCGGAGGTGAGGAGCTCAGGCGGTCGTATGTCTGCATGTCACGGAGCCTCCTCGCCGGCGTGTGCTGCGTCGGACGGCGGGCTGCTTCACCGTGTGTCGACCGTACGGCAGTCTGCCCGGGGGATCACAACGGAACAACAACGGCGGGCCAGGTCTTCCGGGCGTGGCGCGGTGGGGCGTGAGCGCTCCCAGCCCGGGGCGCTCCTTGCCCAGGCCGGTGATCTCGACCCGCTCTTGTGCTCGTACCGTGGTCGAACGAATACTGTGCGTAGCGACCATCGCGCTCCTCAGTCCCTATCCGAGCGTGATGGTCGTGTCCGGGTGGGAGTTGGTCCGGGACCGGCACGCGCGTCCCGGGCCGCTCCCTCCGTCGTCCGCGTGCGGATAGGTTCTCGCCTCACTGCGCACCCTCGGCGGACGGAGCTTCGATGACCTACCCCCTCGAAGTCGGCGGTGTCGACGACTATCCGATCAAGGTCGGCAGCATGCTGTTGACCCTCGTCGACCCCAACCGCGGCTACGAACGGGCATACAACCGTTGGTACGAGCGTGATCACTTCTACGCGGGCTGCATGATCGGACCGTTCCTCTTCGCCGGCAGCCGTTGGGTCGCGACGCGTGAGCTCAAGGATCTGCGGTGGCCGCACGACGAGACGGTCGCCAAGCCCTACGACGCGGGGTCGTACGTCGCCATCTACTTCGTCGAGCGTGGCCATCACATGGATCACTTCGACGACTGGGCCCGTCCGCAGGTGCGCGACCTCTACGCCGAAGGGCGCGGGTTCGCGGAGCGCAAGCACGTCCACACGGTGCTGTTCGACCACATCGGTGCCGTGTACCGCGACGACGACCCCGTGCCGGTGGAGCTCTCGCTCGATCACGGATACGACGGTCTGGTCGCGGCGTGGTTCGACGCGCGGGGCATGGACGCCGCCGCCTTCCACGAACGCGTCGCGAAGGATCTCGTGCCGGAGCTGCTCGACGGCTCGGGCATCGAGATCGCGAGCTCGTGGACGCCGTCGGCGGGCGAGAACGACGAGAAGGATGTCCCGATGGATCTCGGCAGCCGCGCCGGCGGTCCCGAGCGGGTGTGCCAGCTGTTGTTCGTGAGCGGCGACGTACGTGACACGGTCGACCGGTTGCACCGCTACACCGATGCGGTGGAGCAGGCCGGCGTCGGAGACGTTCGGCTCGTCGCGCCGTTCTTCCGCACGGTCGTGGGCACCGACCGCTATGTCGACGAGCTGTGGTAGCTCGAAACGAGTCTGGCGTCGAATTTGGCGCGGGCGGCGGCCAATTACACCCCCGCAGGGCCGGGGGGCTTACCGCCCGGGGAGCGCG
>CAZJSY010000014.1:0-10594 GCA_964548555.1 uncultured Burkholderiales bacterium | reverse complement strand
GTTTAGGGCTCCTGGGTGTGTTCGCGCTAACGGTTTTGGGTGTGTTTTTGGCGGGTGCGGGAGCAATTTCCGACGCCGGAATGCCGTGGTGCTTACCGGCCGGTGAAGCGCGGGTCGCGTCGTTCCTTGAACGCGGCCATGCCCTCGGCGAGGTCTGCTGAGCTCGTCGCGAGGGCCTGGAACGCGCCTTCGAGCTCGAGGGATCGGGTGAGGTCGGTCTCGAAGCTCTCGTTCAAGAGGCGTTTCGAGAGCCCGAGCGAACGCGTCGGCCCGGCGGCGAGACGGGCGGCAAGGGCGTTTGCCTCCTGCTCGAGCGCGCCGGCTTCGACGCACCGGTACGCCAAGCCCAGATCGACGGCCTCGACGCCCTTGCACCCCTCGCCGAGCATCACCATCGCCTTGGCCCGGGGCAGGCCGACGAGGCGGGGGAGCAGGTAGGCGCCCCCGGCGTCGACGACGAGCCCCCACTTCGCGAACGACCAGAGAAAGCGCGTGCTCTCGTGCACGAGCACGAAGTCGCATGCGAGCGCGAGGTGTGCGCCCGGTCCGACCGCGACGCCGTTGACCGCGGCGACGGTCGGCTTGTCGAGCTCCCACAGCTCGCGGATGAAGGCCTGCACTCCCACCCGCAATGCCTCCGACGTCGAACGGTTGTCGAAGCCGTCCCCACCAGCGCGCGCGACGGTCGAGGCCGACAGGTCCATCCCCGCGCAGAACGCGTCACCGACGCCGGTGACGAGCAGCGCGCGAATGCCGGGATCGGCTCGCGCGCTGCGCACCGCCTCGACGATGGCGTCGCGCATCTCGATCGACAAGGCGTTCTTCGCCTCGGGACGGTCGAGCGTGATCCGGCAGACGTGATCCTCGCCCGTCTCCACCCGGACCTGAGACGTCGGCCCCGTCACTGCTCGTTGGTGAGGATGTTGACCACCGACACCCCTGAGCCGCGTCCTCCGACGTTGTGTTGCAGCGCGTACCCGTTGCGGATCTCCACCTGACGGTCGCCGGCGTCACCGCGCAGTTGCCACCAGCACTCGGTGAGCTGCGCGACACCGGTGGCCCCGATGGGATGACCCTTCGCGAGCAGACCCCCGGAGGTGTTGATCGGGATGCGACCGGTCAACGACGTCTCGCCTTCGAGCGACGCGACACCGCCCTTCCCCTTCTCGACGAACCCGAGGTCTTCGATGTCGAGGATCTCCGTGATGGTGAAGCAGTCGTGCACCTCCGCCATATCGACCTGATCCGGAGTGATGTCCGCCATCGCATACGCGCGCTCCGACGCGAGCGTGGTCGCTCGCAGCCCGACGAACGTCGACTTCTCGTGGAGATACGGGTGATCGGTCGCGACGCCGAAGCCGGCCACGAACACCGGCCGGTCGGTGAACTCACGGGCCCGCTCGGCGTTGACGAGGATCGCGGCGGCCGCGCCGTCGGTTTGCGGGCAGCAGTCGAGGAGGTGGAGCGGCGTGCACACCGCGGGCGACTTCAGCACGTCTTCGACGGTGATCTCGTTCTGGAAGTGCGCGTACGGATCGAGCGCCCCGTTGTGGTGGTTCTTCACTGCGACCGACGCCAGCATCTCGCGCGTCGTGCCGAAGTCGTACATGTGACGCGTTGCGAACGGAGCGAACAGCACGGGCGCCGTCTCGCCGCGCGTGTACACGGGGTGGCCTGCCGCGGCGCGCGAGAGCAGTCCCTCTTCGGTCGATTTGTCGCGCATCTTCTCGACGCCGATGACGAGCACGACGTCGTGGACACCGCTCGCGACGGCCATCGCCCCGACACGAAACGCGTCGGAACCCGACGGGCACGCGTTCTCGACCCGTGTGCACGCGATCCCGGCGAGGCCGATCGCGGTCGGCACCGTGTTCCCGCCGATACCCTCCTGACCCCACAGCGTGCCGCGCTGTGTAGCGACGAACGCGGCCTCGACCTGCGCGGGGTCGAATCCCTTGTCGACGGCGGCAACAGCCGCGTTGAACGCGCCGGCGGCCATCTGCTCATAGCTCTGCTCGAACAGCTCGCCGAACTTGATCAGCCCTGCGCCGACGACCGCGACACGGTTCCACGCCATGGCGACCTCACTTCCCGGTTGGAGACGACTGCGCGACCGCGCGGGCCTTGAACCCGTACACAGGGACTCCGCGCTCGTAGGCGTAACGCCGCAGCACCAACTCGACCTTCGCTCCCACGGCGATGTCGGATCCGTCGCCGACCGCCTGCAGCATCAGGCGCGCGCCGTCGTCGAGGTCGACGACCGCGATGGGCAACGGCGCCACGAACGGGGCGGGCATCGTCTGGTTCACGACGAAGGTGTGCACCGTTCCCCGCCTGGACAGCGCGACCGGCTCGAGCTTCGTTCCGCCGCAGCTGATACAGGTGGGATGGATCGACGGCGGCGTGCTGATGGTGCCGCAATCACCGCAACGCGCGCCGAGCAGGCCCAGCATCTCGTCGATGCCGCGCACGAACATCGCGCTCTCGGGTGGGACCCCCATCGGGACCGTCTCTCCCGCCGCGACCAGCTGCCCGCGTGCGCGCAGAACGTCGGCGTAGCTCGCGGGCCTCCCGCCGCCGAGGGCGTCGGCCACCGCGGCCGCGCCGGGGATGGGTTCGTCGACCGCCACGACGACGCCCGTGGCCCGGCCCCCGCCGTACGCGACGATGCCGACCGTGCCGGCTGCGTCGAGCGCCTCGGCTGCACCGAGGAGCGACGCGGCCGCGCCCGTGTCGCCGACCGCGGTGTAGACCGCGCTCGAGGCGGGTGCGCCCGAGCCGAGCTGCTTCGCCACGACCGAACCGAGACGCCCGTCGGGGTCGGGCAACGACCACGTCATCACGTCGAGCGCGCCGAGCTGCTGACCCACCTCGGCGACGAGCGGCACGAACACCTCTTCGCGGAACAGCCGCGCGTCGTAGACGTCCCGGGTGCCCGGCTCGCCGTCGCCCCGGTACCGGTCGAGGAAGGGCCGGGTGCGCGTGACACGGGCACCGAGCGTCGCCGGGCCCCGGTCGGGTGACAGCAGGAGCGCGACGGCACCGGCTCCCGCCCTCGCCTCGAAGGGTGTGCCGGGCCCGGGCACCTGGGCGTCGGCCGCGATGACCAAGGCGAGCCGCGCGGCACCGGCGGCCACGGCGTCCGCCGCGGCGAGGAGCGCCTCGATGCCGGAATGGGTGGACCCACAACACAGCGCACCGCCCGAGTTGCCGGACAGCCCGGTGGCGGCGGCGAGCAACGCGTGGCTGGGACCCTCGGCGAAGGGCGCGCGGCTCGTGCCCCACCACAAGCCGTCGACCATCGTGGGATCGACGGCCGCCGCGTGCAGCGCGCGTTGCGCGGCCTCGGCCGAGAGCGTCAACACGTCCTCGTCGGGGGCGCAGACCGCGGCCTGGCCGCGGCCACCACCACGACCCCACGCTGCGCCGACGTCGGCGGCGGTGAGGCGCAGGCCGGCTGCTGCCGCGCCGACGGACATGATCCTGACCGGGGAGCTCACGAACCTGACTTTAGTGTCATCTTGGGCCGGCGACCCGGGCCGGGAGACGGTCACCAGGCAGGTTCAACTCACCGGGCGAATCGGTCGATACGGAACCGGTGAGGGTGGCAGGGCCCCAGGCGCGCTCGTGGGCGCGCCAGACGTCGCGGCGGTGGACGCTCTGCTGGATCGTGACCTGCGTCGTCCTGTTCTGGCTCGGCGCACGGGCGGGCCTCATCGCAACGACACCCCTGTGGGTCCTTGCCGTGCTCCTCGCCGTGACCGTCTGCGCGAGTCGCGCCGCGCACGTGCTCATCCCTCCACCGGCGCGCGGCGTCGCGTTGTGGGTGCGCATCGGTGTCGAGATGGCGGGGATCACCGCGGTGGTCTACGCGCTCGGCTGGGGACCGACGCTCGGCGTGGGATACCTGTTCGGCACGGTCGACAACCTGGACGACGACGGTTGGGCGGTGTCGGTCCCCGCGATCGTGTGCAGTGTGGCCGGTATCGGTCTCGGCCAGCTCGCGATCGTGCTGGGATTCGCTCCCACGCTGATCACGCAACCGCTCGTGCACGGGCTCGCGGCACTGTCGGCGATCGGCGTCGCGGGGACGATCCGGTTCCTCACCTGGGCCGCGCGCGAGAAGCAGCGTGCACAGGCAGAGGTCGAACGGCGCGAGCAGTGGTTCCGCGCGTTGGTACAGCACGCGTCCGACGTCATCGTCGTGATCGCGTCCGATGGCACGATCACGTATGCGAGTCCGGCATTCGAGCCGGTGTTCGGGGTGCCCGCGTCCTCCGTCCTCGGGTTGCCGGCGCTCGAGCTCGCGCACGACGACGACATCGCGGCCGCACGGATCATGCAAGGCATCGAAGACCACCCGGGGCGCGTCAACCGTGTGCAGATCCGCCTCTCGGTGCCCGGTGGTCCTTGGAGGTGGTTCGACGCAGGTGTCACCAACCTCCGTGACGACCCGGCGGTGCGTGGCGTAGTCATCAACCTTCGTGACATCACCGACCGTCGCCGGTTCGAGGAGCAGCTGCGTCATCAAGCGTTTCACGACGCGCTCACCGAGCTTCCCAATCGCAGCGCCTTCTTCGAACGGGTCGAACGGTCGCTCGCACGCGCGGGGCGTGCAGGCGACCGGGTCGCGGTGATGTTCCTCGACGTCGATCGCTTCAAGCTCTACAACGACAACCTCGGCCACGACGTCGGCGATCAGCTCCTGGTCGAGGTGGCCCGACGCTTGAAGGCGTGTATCCGACCGAACGACCTGGTCGCCCGGTTCGGCGGCGACGAGTTCACACTGCTCCTCGATCAGCTGGGAACCGTCGACGACGCGATGCGCACCGCCGACCGAATTCTCGACGCCCTTCGCGTGCCGGTGGTCGCAGCAGGCCGGGAGCTGTCGGTCACGACCAGCATCGGCATCGCGGTGTCGGGAACCGCGGGATCAGGTGCCGCCGATCTCCTACGCGAAGCCGACCTCGCGATGTACGTCGCGAAGGAGAAGGGCCGGGCCCGCTGGGAGCTGTTCGACGCGTCGACTGCGCCACACGTCACGCAACGCCTCGAGGCGGAGGCGGAGCTGCTCCGCGGAGTGCAGCAAGGTGAGCTGACTGTGTATTACCAGCCCGAGTTTTCGCTGGCCGACGGCTCGGTGCTCGCGTTGGAAGCACTCGTGCGGTGGAACGACCCGCGGCGCGGTCTCGTGCTGCCGCCTGCGTTCCTTCCCCTGGCGCAAGAGAGCAGCCTCATCGTGGCGATCGACCGGCTCGTGCTGCGCACGGCATGCGCGGACGCGCGGCGTTGGGCGCAACGTCACGGCACCGCGGCACCCAGGGTGGCGGTGAACCTGTCGGCGCGGTTCCTTCGTCAGCCGGAGGCGGTGGACGAGGTGAAGGATGCGCTCGTGGAGTCAGGCCTTGATCCGGCGCTCCTCCAAATCGAGGTCACGGAGCGGACCGCGATCGCCGACGAGCGCTCGACCGTCGCGACGCTCAACCGCATACGCGCGCTCGGTGCACGCATCGCCATCGACGACTTCGGCACGGGATACGCGTCTCTCGAGTATCTGAAGCGCCTCCCCGTCGACGCGGTCAAGCTCGACCACTCGTTCGTCGAGGGCATGGAGACCGTGGCCTCGCATGCCGCGATCATCCAGGCCGTCATCACGGTCTCGCACGCGTTGCGGCTGCGAGTCACCGCCGAAGGCGTCGAGAGCGTGGAGCAGACTGCCGCGTTGCGTTCGCTCGGTTGTGACAGCGCGCAGGGTATGCACTTCTCGCCCGCCGTTCCCGCGTCGAGCATCGAGGCGCTGTTGGAGCCCGCGACGGTGGTCGACTTCCAGCCTCGTCACGACACCGCGTCCTGACACGGCCTTCGTAACTCTGCGGCGGCGCGTAGCCCGCCTTGCGCTCGCACACAGGTTTCCTCACGAAGCTCACCCTGTCCTCGACAACGAGGGCTCGGAGCAACCGGCCGATCGGCCGGAAACACAGGAGGAAAAGTCCATGAACCTCGCACGGAAGGCAGTTCTCGCCTCGGCCATGGTCGGGTCGATGATCGTCGGCGGCGCGGTCGGTGGCGCCGTGCTCAACGCCGCTACGGGCAGCGCCGCCACGACCTCGTCGACCACGGCGTCCAACAGCTCATCGACAACCGCCTCGGGAAGCAACTCCAGCGCCACGCCGCAGACCCCGTCGGGCAAGTTCACGCCCAACGAGGACCCCACCCACGAGGCAGGGGAGAGCGCGGCGCGTGAAGCGCAGGAGAACGCCGGCCAGGTTCCCACCGTCCCCTGACCGACCTGGCGAGCGTCGAGACACGGTGGGCCACCCCTGGTGGCCCACCGTGTCTCGCGCGAAGCGTGTCGACCACGCGCACTCCGGCCGTCGGGGACGCGCGACGATGCTGTGGCCCCGCGCCGCCCCTTCACCCGGGTCCCACTGGAGCAGCATCGATGAGCACACGAGACGTGACGACGTTCCTGTCGCTGCTCGCACTCGTCGCGGCCGGCGGAGCTGTCGCAACGCTCGTGATCGTCCTCGGTCCGACGCGTGACGGTTACATCAGCATCGCCATTCGGCGCAGTGCGCTCGCTCTCGCGGCCGCCGTCGCGGTCGTCGCGACCGCCGGAAGCCTGTACCTGTCGGAGGGCGCGCACTTCTTGCCGTGCCGGCTGTGTTGGTACCAGCGCATCGCGATGTACTCGCTCGCCGTCGTGCTCGTCGTCGCCGCACTCCGACGCGACGCGTCGGTGCGCTGGTACGCGCTGCCACTCGCGATCGGCGGCCTTGCCGTTTCGTTGTGGCATCTCGCGGTCGAGCATCTCGGCATCGGGGAAGGCGCATGTGAGATCACCAATCCCTGCTCCATCCGTTGGGTGGAGCACTTCGGGTTCGTGACGATCCCGTTCATGGCCGCGTGCGGGTTCGTGGCCATCATCGTGCTCATGTCGGTCGCCGACCCCGCTGCGGGCGACGAGTGGTACGACGATCAGACCGACTCGGCGCCCGATCTGGTCGCCAGGAACGTGGGAGCAGGTCGCTCGTGAGCCGCCGTCAACCCCCGCCTCGCCGCCAACCACCGCCCCGTCAGGCGGTCCGTCGCCAACCGCCGCGACGCCAGCCGCCGCGCCGGCCGGTGCCGACGCGCCGTGGCGGACCCCCGATCGGTGTCGTCGTCGCGGGCGGTGTCGTCCTGGTCGTCGTCATCGCGCTCGTCGTGGCCCTGGTGGCGAGTGGCGGCGGCACGAAGAAGTCGGCGACCACCGGGACGACCTACCTGCAGTACGGCACCGTGCAGGTATCGGGCAATGCACTTCCCCCGTACGACTCGAACGCACCGGCGAAGGGCGACGGTCTCCCGATCCCCACGATCATCGGGCAGTCTCCGCGCAAGGAGCCGGCCACGATCGGTCCGGCGGCCGGCAAACAGGTCATCCTCGTCGGTGCGCCGTGGTGCCCGCACTGCAACCGAGAGCTGCCGAAGCTCCTCGACGCATTGCAGTCCGGGACGCTCGGGCAGCCGAAGATCACGCTGGTCGTGACTGCGCAATCACCCGATTACCCGAACTGGCCGCCCGGCGACTGGGTGTACAACACGCTGCGCTGGCCCGATTCGGCCGGTGCGGTGCTGCTCGACGACAAGTCGCAGACGGCTGCGACCAAGCTCGGCACCTCGGCATATCCGTATTTCGTCTTCGTCGACTCGCAGGGCCGCGTCGGCTCGCGCGACTCCGGGGAGATCGGCATCGACGTGTTCAAGGCGCACCTCGACGCATTGCGCTGAGAGACGGCGCCGTTCACGACCTATATTGCCCGCGTGACGTCGATGAGATCGCGTGCCGATCTCGCGTATGCGCTCGGCCTGCACACCGACGCCTACGAGCTCACGATGCTCGACGCAACCTTGCGTTCCGGCATCGCGGATGTACCGGCCGTGTTCGAAGTGTTCTCTCGCGCGCTCCCCGAGCGGTATCGCTACGGGATGTTCGCGGGCCTCGGCCGTCTCCTCGAGTCCATCGGGCACTTCCACTTCGCGGCCGAGCATCTCGAATATCTCGAGAGCACACGACTGGTGAGCGCGGCCGCGCTGGACCGTCTCGCTAGCTACCGGTTCACGGGTGACGTCGACGCGTATCGCGAAGGGGAGGTCTTCTTCCCCTTCTCGCCGGTGCTGACGCTCTCGGCAGCGTTCGGTGAAGCGATCGTCGCCGAGACCCTGGTGTTGTCGATCCTGAACCACGACAGCGCGGTCGCCTCAGGCGCGAGCCGGATGGTGGACGCCGCAGACGGACGCCCGTTGATCGAGGGCGGAAGCCGGCGCACGCACGAGGAGGCAGCAGTGGCCGCGGCGCGCGCGGCCTACGTCGCCGGCTTCGCGTCGACCTCGAACCTCGAGGCCGGTCGCCGCTACGGCCTCCCCACCGCCGGCACCGCAGCCCACGCGTTCGTCCTCGCGTACGAGTCCGAGCTGCAGGCGTTCGCCGCGCAGATCGCGAGCCAGGGAAGCGGCACGACGCTGCTCGTCGACACCTACGACATTCCTGAAGGGATCCGGAACGCGGTCGCGGTCGCGGGCCCGGGCCTGGGGGCGATCCGCATCGACTCGGGTGACCTCGCGACCGAGATCGTGCGGGCACGCCGACTGCTCGACGAGTTCGGTGCCCGTGAGGCGCGCATCATCGTGTCCGGCGACCTCGACGAGCAGATCATCGCCGGGCTCCGGAACACGCCCGCGGACGCTTTCATGGTGGGAACCCGGGTCGTGCTGGCCCCGACTCCGGGCTTCGTGTACAAGCTGGTGGCAATGGCGGAGGGTCCCGACGATCACGCGCCGCTGCGGCCGGTCGCGAAGCGGTCGGTCGGCAAGGCGACGACCGCGTGCCCGAAGCGCGCGTTCCGTTGTCTGGATGCCGACGGCACTGCCACCGCAGAGCACCTGTTGGTCGACGAGCACAGCGAGAGCGGCGGTCGCCCGCTGCAGGTGCGGGTGATCCAACACGGTGAGGTGGTGCACTCCCCGTCGATCGAGGAGATCCGTGCCCACGCCGAGGCGTCACGCGACGAGCTCACCGAATCGGTTCGACGCGAGCTGAACGGTCCTCCGGCCATGCTCGCGACGGTGGTGTGACGAACGACCAAGGAGGCCGTGATGAGCGAGAGCGGAGCCGGCGAGAACCGGGTGCGGCGAGCGCTGATCGTGGTCGACGTACAGCGGGACTTCTGCGAGGGCGGTTCGCTCGCGGTGGAAGGCGGCAACGAGGTCGCGAACCGCATCGCACGCCTCGTGCAGGAAGGCGACTACGAGTCGGTCGTCGCAACGCGCGACTGGCACGTCGCGCCGATCGGTCACTTTGCCCCCGAAGGCACAGAACCCGACTACCGGACCACTTGGCCGGAGCACTGCGTTGCCGGCAGCGACGGGGCTCGCCTTCATCCCGTCCTCGAGGAGCTCGAGTTCGACGCGGTGTTCGACAAGGGACATCACCGCGCGGGCTATTCCGGCTTCGAGGCCTCGGAGCACCACACCGCCGAGCCGCTCGACGACTGGTTGGCGCGCCACCGGATCGACGTCGTCGACGTCGCCGGGCTCGCGACAGATTTCTGTGTGGTGGAGACCGCTCTCGATTCCGCGCGGCGGGGCTTCACCACCCGTGTTCTCGAAGAGGCGATCGCCGGTGTGGCACCGGACACGACGGCGGAGGCGCTCCGGCGAATGTCGGCGGCGGGTGTCGAGGTGGTGCCGGCCACCGCGGTCTGGCGCTGATCCGCGCTTCCATCGGCGGCCCGCCCGCGGTACACCGTCCGAGAGGGTGGGTAGACGCCGCACGGAAGAGAGATCGGGACTGCGATGAAGAACAGCGTTCGACTCGGACGGATCGCCGGCGTCGAGGTGGGCTTCAACTGGAGCTTGCTCGTGATCGCCGCGTTGCTCGCGGCCGGACTCGCCGGTAGCCGGTTCCCGGCCGACGCACCGGGATACTCCAACGTCGAGTACGCGATCGCCGGGGTCGTCACGGCGATCCTGTTCCTCGCTGCGGTGCTCGCACACGAGCTGTGTCACGCGATCGTCGCCCGCCACGATGGCATCCAGGTCGACGGCATCACGCTCTGGCTCCTCGGTGGTGTGACTCGCATGCACGGTGACGCACCGACACCGCGCTCCGAGCTGCGCGTGTCCGGCGCGGGTCCGCTGTCGAGCTTGATGATCGGTGCCGTCCTGCTCGGGATCGGCGTCGGACTCGACGCCGCCAACGTCTCGCCGCTCATCGTGTCCGTGCTCGTGTGGCTCGGATACATCAACATCGTGCTCGCGGTGTTCAACGTCCTGCCCGGTGCACCGCTCGACGGCGGCCGGCTCCTCCACGCGATCCTCTGGCAACGGCGCGGTGATCGGCTGAGCGCGACCCGCACCGCGAGCCGGGCCGGTCAGGGCCTGGGTTGGATCCTCGTGGCGCTCGGGTTCGTCGAGTTCGCCTTCGGTGCCGGGCTGGGCGGAGGTCTGTGGCTGGCCCTGCTGGGCTGGTTCCTCATCACCGCCGCCCGCGCCGAAGAGGAGCGCGCGGTCGTGCAGGAAGCGCTCGGCTCGCGTCGCGTCGCCGACGTCA